>URWM01000135.1 GCA_900551655.1 uncultured Collinsella sp. | reverse complement strand
CGAGATTCCTCTACGTCTCGTGGGCTCGGAGATGTGTATAAGAGACAGCGTACTGCCTATGGGCAAGTGGCGTCCGGTGAAGCCGCCAACGTGTCCTATGCGTCCACGCTGGGGGATTTGCCACAGGTCGAGGATCGCGAAGAGCTGAAGGGCTGGGCGTACGAGCGCATGCTGGCCGCCCTTGATGAGCACGCCGACGAGGAAATTCGCCGCGGCGTGACGTTGGTGGGACCGCATCGCGACGAGATTGAATTTACCGTGGCGGGTCGCTCCGCTCGTTCATTTGCCAGCCAAGGACAGCAGCGAACGTTGGTTCTGGCCTGGAAGGTGGCCGAGGTGGCCGTGGCTCGCGATGTTCTGGGTACTGCTCCGCTGCTGCTTTTGGACGACGTGATGAGCGAGCTCGACGGCGAGCGCCGCGGTGCTTTTCTGCGGCTGATCGGCGATGATATCCAGACGGTCATAACCACGACCAACCTGGGATACTTTACCGATGACCTGCTTGATCGAGCCAAGGTGGTGAGCATGGGTGAGACGTGCTAATTACGAGCGCGAGAACGGAACGGTTGCCTTTGGCGGCTTTTTGGATGCCGAGCGCCAGCGCATCCTGGCGGCCGCGACACCTGAGCGCCGCGCGCAGATGGAGGCTGCAGAGGAATCTCGTGCGGTCTATCGCGCCTGGAATGCGGTGTGCTCGGGCACGCGCGAGGGACGCCATGTGACGGGCCTGCGCTACCTGCCCGAGTCCAATGAACTGCTGGTATATCTCGATTCGCCCTCGTGGACGCAGGAAATGACGCTGTTGCGCGAGATCATCCGCGCACGTATGGAGCGCGCCGGCGCACATGTGGACGGCCTGGTGTTCAAAACCACCGCACCCGGTCACACGCCGCCCGCCGCCAAGGAGCGCCTGCGCCCGGCGACGACCGAGCGCCCGCCGGCCCCGCACGCCGACCTAAGTGAGGCCGAGCGCACCGAGATTGAGCGCCAAGTGGCACCCATCGAAGACCAAAAACTGCGCGAGGCCCTCGAGAATGCCATGAGAGCCAGTGCCGAGTGGGCCAAGGGCGTGCAAAGCAAAAAAGAGCCTTAAATCGCATCTGGTGGCCTTGTAGAGCCAAATACCCTCGTTCCCGAGGGTATTTTTTTACGATAAACTAGTAAGGCTGTACACATTTTCTTGACTGAAGGAGGACGTGTGGCAAACGAAAACGATTACGATGGCGGCGAGATTAAGATTCTCGAAGGTCTCGAGGCCGTTCGTAAGCGCCCGGGCATGTACATTGGCTCGACGAGCGCCAGCGGTCTTCATCACCTGGTGTGGGAGATCGTTGACAACTCCGTCGACGAGGCCATGGCCGGTTTCTGCACCGAGATTCAGGTGACGGTCCACGCCGACAACTCCATCACGGTCGTCGACAACGGGCGCGGCATCCCCGTCGACGAGCATCCTATCAAAAAGATCCCGACGCTCGAGGTCGTCATGACGATCCTGCACGCCGGCGGTAAGTTCGATAACTCGGCCTACAAGGTCTCGGGCGGTCTGCACGGCGTGGGCATCTCCGTCGTCAACGCCCTGTCCAAACGCGTGGTCGTACAGGTATGTCGCGATGGCAACATCTACGAGATGGAGTTTTCGCGCGGCAAGACCGTCAAGAAGATGGAAGTCGTGGGCACTTCGGAGACGACGGGTACCACTGTCAGCTTCTGGCCCGACGGCGAGATCTTCGAGACCTGCATCTACGATTTCGACACGCTGCACAACCGTCTGCAGGAGACGGCATTCCTCAACAAGAACCTCAAGATCGTGCTGACCGACGAGCGCGAGGCAACTCCCCATGTGGAGGAGTTTTGCTATGCCGGCGGCATCATCGACTTCGTCAAGTTCCTCAACGAGGGCAAGGATGTCCCCGAGGTCTTTAAGGAGCCCATCTATATCGAGGGCAAATCGGATCCGGATGCGCCCGTGACCAAGATGGGCGAGGTCGAGGTGTCCCTGCAGTGGAATAGCGGCTACGGCGAGAACGTCATGTCGTTTGCCAACGACATCTACACCCCCGAGGGCGGCATGCACCTTGAGGGCTTCCGCACCGCGCTCACCCGCGTGATCAACGACTATGCGCGCAAGCAGAACCTGCTCAAGGAAAAAGACGCCAATCTGACCGGCGACGATGTGCGCGAGGGCCTTTCGGCCGTTATCTCGGTCAAGCTGCCCGATCCGCAGTTTGAGGGCCAGACCAAGGCCAAGCTCGGCAGCTCCTATATGCGCGCGCTGACGCTCAAGATCGTGACCGACGGCCTTGCCGATTACCTCGAGGAGCATCCCAAGCCCGCTCGCGAGATCGTCAAGAAGGCGCAACAGGCCTGCAAGGCGCGCAATGCCGCCCGCAAGGCGCGCGAGGCGACCCGCCGCAAGAGCCTGCTCGAGACGGCGTCCCTGCCCGGTAAGCTCGCCGACTGCTCGGTGCGCGATGCCGAGCTGACCGAGCTCTTCATCGTAGAGGGCGACTCGGCAGGCGGTTCGGCCAAGGACGGCCGTCGCCGAGACATCCAGGCGATTCTGCCCCTGCGCGGCAAGATTTTGAACGTCGAACGCGTTGGTGACCATCGCGCGTTTTCGAGTGACACTATCCAGTCGCTGATTACCGCGATCGGCTGCGGCGTCACGACGAGTGCCGGCGACGGCGGCGATTTCGATATCACCAAGGCGCGCTACCACAAGATCATCATCATGACCGATGCAGACGTCGACGGTGCGCATATCCGCATCCTGCTGCTGACGTTCTTCTACAAGTACATGCGTCCGCTGATCGATGCCGGCTACGTCTATGTTGCCTGCCCGCCCATCTTTGGCATTAAGGTGCGCAACAAGATCCACTACGTGTATCCCAACGGCCGCCAGCCCGAAGACGAGATCCTGCGCGACACCATCCAGAGCCTGGGCCTGAATCCCGACGACAACGACGAGGATGGCAAGGCCAAGGACGGCAAGATCACCAAGAAACGCAAGGGCTACACCGTCCAGCGCTACAAGGGCCTGGGCGAGATGGACCCCAAGCAGCTTGCCTCGACGACGATGGACCCCAAGACCCGCATCCTGCAGCGCGTGTCGATCGAGGACGCCGTGGTGGCGGACCGCGCCGTGCGCGAACTGATGGGCTCCGAGGTTGGCTATCGCCGCGAGTACATCGAGAAGCACGCCCATGACGCACGCTTCTTAGACGCCTAGCTTTCCCAGGCACCCCATCTTGCCCTTCAGGATTTCGGGCGCCGCACGCAAGGCGTGCGCCCTCATCCTTCAGGGCAACCTGGGGCACCTGGAAAACCTAGGAGGGTTATCCGGTGTTCCCGGTAATCCGTCTCCGTGGTAGGGAACTAATGGACCACGCAAACCATGAGGAGGTAACGTGGCAGACGATATCAACAACAACGAGGGTATGGACGAGGCCGGCGACGCTGGTATGCCCGATGATCTGAAGCGCCTGCTTGCCCGCGCTGAGCAGGGCGAGGACGGCGATCCGGACGCCTATAACCCCGATGCCGATGATGATGAGGAGGAGGACGACGCCGAGCTCGAGGAGAGCTTTGGCGAAGTCGACCGTGGTGCCTCTGCCGGCGAGGATATAAACGGCGGCCAGCTCCAGATTTCGGAGTTCGGTCGCGAGATGAAGCAGTCGTTCATCGAGTATTCGATGTCGGTTATCACGGCGCGCGCCCTGCCGGACGTGCGCGACGGCTTAAAGCCGGTACACCGCCGCATCCTGTACGCGATGAACGAGAGCGGCATCTACCCCAACCGCCCACATAAGAAGTCGGCCTGGACGGTCGGCGAAGTTATCGGTAAGTACCATCCGCACGGCGACTCCGCGGTCTATGAGGCCATGGTCCGCCTGGCGCAGTGGTTCTCCATGCGCACACCGCTCATCGACGGCCACGGTAACTTCGGCAACATCGATGGCGATGGCGCCGCCGCCATGCGTTACACCGAGAGCCGCCTAGCAAAGCCCGCCATGGAGCTGCTACGTGACCTGCAGAAGGATACCGTCGACTGGCAGCCCAACTACGACGAGTCGCTCGCCGAGCCCGTGGCGCTGCCCGCGCGCTTCCCCAACCTGCTGGTCAACGGCAGCCAGGGTATCGCCGTCGGCATGGCCACCAACATCGCCCCGCACAACCTCACCGAGGCGATTGAAGCCACGTGCTACCTAATCGACAACCCCGACGCCACCGTCGACGAGCTCATGCAGATCATGCCCGGTCCGGACTTCCCCACCGGTGCCATCATCATGGGCAGCGCCGGCATTAAGCAGAGCTACGAGACCGGTCGCGGCTCCATTACCGTGCGTGCCAAGGCACACGTGGAGTCCACCAAGACCGGCCGCAGCCGCTTGGTCTTTACCGAGATTCCCTACATGGTCAACAAGGGCACCCTGCAGGAGAAGATCGCCCAGCTCGTCAACGACAAGCGCATCGAGGGCATCTCGGATATGCGCGATGAGTCCAACCAGAAGGGCATCCGTCTGGTCATCGAGCTCAAGAAGGGCGTCATTCCGCAGGTCGTGCTCAACAATCTGTATAAGTACACCTCGCTGCAGACGACCTTTGGCGCCAACAACCTGGCACTCGTCAACGGCGTTCCCAAATGCCTGAGCCTGCGCGAGATGCTGCAGCACTATATCGACCACCAGGTCGACGTCGTCACCCGACGCACCCGCTTTGACCTCAAGAAGGCCCAGGCGCGTGCCCACATCCTCGAGGGCTACCTGATGGCTCTCGACCATATCGACGAGGTCATCAGCATCATCCGCTCCTCGCAGACCGACTCTGAGGCCAGCAGTCGCCTGATCGAGCGCTTTGGCTTTACGCCCGAGCAGACTACGGCCATCCTCGAGATGAAGCTCCGCCGCCTGACCGGCCTGGAGCGCGACAAGATTCAGGAAGAGCTGGACGGCTTGCGCCGCGCCATCGCCTACTACGAGGACCTGTTGGCGCACGAGGAGAAAATCCTGGGCGTCATCAAGGAAGAGATGCGC
>URWM01000134.1 GCA_900551655.1 uncultured Collinsella sp. | reverse complement strand
CCTACGAGGACGTGCCCAAGCGCCGCTTTACCATCGCTGGCCAGAGCTATCCGCAGCCGAGTCCCTACGACCGCCTAATTCTCGAGAACCTCGTCCGTTACCAAAATGAGGAGGTGGCGATCGTCGCCGCCGAGACCGAGGAGGCCGCCGACAAGGCGCTCAAGCTCATCAAGGTCGACTACGAGGTGCTCGAGCCGCTGCTCGACTTTACCCAGGCACTCGATAACGACATCGTGGTCCACCCCGAGGGCGACGTGACCTTTATGTTCCCGCAGGGCGGCGACGTTGCTCGCAACCTGGTGTGCAGCGGTACCAGCGATTTTGGCGACTTGGACGAGGCCTTCGCCCAGAGCGACATCGTCTTTGAGCGCACCTACACCAGCCAGGCCACGCAGACCGCGCCCATGGAGACCTTCCGTGCCTTCGCGACAACCGACGCGTTCGGGCGTATCTCGGTGACCACCTCGACGCAGGTGCCCTTCCACGTGCGCCGCATGGTCGCGCAGTCGCTCGATATCCCGCAGTCGCAGGTGCAGGTTATTAAGCCGCGCATCGGTGGTGGCTTTGGCTCCAAGCAGACGGGCTGCTGCGAGATCTTCGTGGCGTTCGTGACCCAGCAGACCGGCCGTCCGAGCTATTGCTGCTACACCCGCGAGGAGACCATCACCGCGGGCAACTCGCGTCACCAGATGCAGATGACCGTCAAGCTGGGCGCCATGAACGACGGCACCATCACGGCTATCGACCTGCACACGTTGTCCAACGCCGGCGCGTACGGCGAACATGCCACCACGACGATCGGCCTCTCGGGACACAAGAGCCTTCCGATCTACAACCATGTGAAGGCGAGCCGCTTTAGGTGGGACGCGGTCTACACCAACACCAACCGCGGCGGCGCGTATCGCGGCTACGGTGCCACCCAGGGCCAGTTTGCCGTGGAAAGCGCCGTCAACGAGCTCGCCGACATGCTGCACATGGATCCCGCCGACCTGCGCCTTAAGAACATTGTGCGCGAGGGCGAGGTCATGCCGCAGTACTACAACGAGAAGCTCAACGCCTGCGCGCTCGACCGCTGCCTGCTGCGTGCGATGGACATGATCGGCTGGCGCGACAAGCCGCTGGCCGTTGACCTGGGCGACCGCGTGCGTGCCCTGGGCTGTGCGCTCACCATGCAGGGCTCGGGCATTTCCAACGTGGATATCGCCGGCATCGACATGCGCCTGGAAGAGGACGGCTTTATTACCATCGGCACCGGCGCCACCGATAACGGCATGGGCGTCGATACGATCCTGGCGCAGATTGCCGCCGAGGAGCTGGGCGTGGAGAGCTCACAGATCGTGGTGCGCGGCGTGGACACCGACGTGTCGCCGTTCGACGCCGGCTCGTACGCGAGCTCGGGTACGTACGTGACGGGCCTTGCAGCCAAGAATGCCGCGACCGAGCTGCGCGAGAAGATCTGCGCCAAGGCCGCCCAGATGTGGGACGTGGACGCCGCCGATGTGGTCTTTGATGGTCAGTACGTGCGCCTGTCCGACGAGCGTGCCGCGCGCGAGCAGAACCGCTACCTCACGCTGCGCGACTTTGCCAACCTGTGCGTCAAGAACATCGCGGGCGGCGACGCACTGACCTCGCATGCCTCTGCCTGCCTGCCCGTTTCGCCTCCGCCGTTTATGGCCGGCATTGCCGAGGTCGAGGTTGACAAGGCCACCGGCAAGGTGACCGTGGTGGATTACGCCGCGGCCGTTGACTGCGGCACCGTGATCAACGAGGCGCTCGCGCGCGTCCAGGCCGAGGGCGGCATTGCCCAGGGCATCGGTCACGCGCTCTACGAGATCGTTGAGCACGACGACCGCGGTCGCCTGCGCACCGGCAACTTTATGAGCTACAAGCTGCCCACGCGCCTGGATATCGGCAGCATTCGCGTGGCCTTTGAGCCGAGTTACGAGCCGACGGGCCCGTTTGGCGCCAAGTCGATCGGCGAGGTCGTCATCAACACGCCGCTCGCCGCCGTGGCCTCGGCCGTGGCACACGCCACCGGCCACCAGGTTCGCTCGCTGCCGATCACGCCCGAGAAGGCCCTGCTGGGGGAATAGGCGAGGAGCCGCTGTCGCCGCTCTTTACCTAACCGGGGAAACTGCAGCCCACTTTTCGACCGAATTGTGGGCTGCAGTTTCCGTTTGGGGCCCTTGGCGGAAAGTGCGACCCAGAATAGGGTCTCAAAACGGGTTGCAGTTTCCGGTTGATGGCTATAGCGGAAATTGCGCCCCATTCCGAGGCGTCAAAGCGGGACACAGCTTCCGATTGAGGCCTCGAGCGGAAGCTACGACCCAGAATACCCGCTCAAACTGGGACATGGTTTCCCAACTGGTACTCTAGCGAGAAACTGCGACCCATTCTGAGGTCTGAAACTGGGTCACGCTTTCCGGCGACATTTTTGTCCCACCACTTGCTTGTCGTAACGTCACTCGTGGTGAGGTCGTGAGCCTGTAAAAGGTATGCGTGCGCTTGCCGTTCGTATCTGCTATCATTCCTAGTCTGTGCGCTCATGCGGGCGTGGCGGAATTGGTAGACGCGCCAGATTTAGGTTCTGGTGGGATTCCCGTGAAGGTTCGAGTCCTTTCGCCCGCACCAACGCACCTGCGTCGGCCCTGGCCGTCGCGACACTTTGTTGCATAAAGGTACCAGCACCTCAGATAAGCTGGGCAGTATGAGGAGGAACGTGTTGAACATCACCGCTTCTGACGTCAAGGACGCCAAGCTCACCGCTACGGTCACCATCCCGGCCGCCGACGTCGACGCCGCGATCAAGAAGGCCTACAAGGACACCGCCAAGAAGTACCGCTTCCCGGGCTTCCGCGCCGGCAAGGCTCCCCGTCCGGTCATCGACTCTGCTCTTGGCGCCGAGGCTACCCTCGCTCAGGCCACCAACGACCTGATCGCCGCCAACGAGCCCGCCGTCCTCAACGAGCTGGACATCGTCCCCACCAAGAACGGTGACTACAAGGAGCTCGACCTCGCCAAGGATCACGAGGACTACACCTACACCGTCGAGTTCTCCCTGCGTCCTGCCGCTGAGCTCTCCTCCTTCGACGCCGTCGAGATCGAGATGCCTCCCGCGGAGGTCACCGAGTCCGAGATCAACAACCAGGTCGAGATGCTCCTCAACTACCGCGCTACCTTCGAGGACGTCGAGGGCCGCGCCGTCGAGGCCGAGGACTACGTCACTGTCGACCTCAAGGCCGTCGAGAACGCCGACAACTTCGCTGCCGAGGGCCGCATGCTCATCGCCGGTAGCGACAGCAACCCCAAGGAGTTCAACGAGGCCCTGATCGGTGCCAACGTTGACGACGTCAAGACCGTCACCTGGACCGACGAGGCCGAGGAGGGCGAGGAGGCCGAGACCCACACCGTCGAGGTCACCGTCAAGGGCATCAAGGTCCGCAACACCCCCGAGCTCACCGACGAGCTCGTCAAGTCCGACTTTGGCTTCGACAGCATCGACGCTATGCGCGACGCCATCAAGCTCGAGATCGAGCAGGACAAGGCTTCCCGCCTCCCGGCCGAGAAGGAGAACCGTTGCGTCTCCGCTCTCGCCGAGCGCCTGCAGCTCGACGAGATGGACGCCGACTACGAGCAGTCCGTCTTTGAGGAGCTCGGCCAGAACTTCCTGTCCAACCTCGCTGCCCGCGGCATGACGCTGGACACCTGGCTGCCCGCTTCCGGCCTGACCATGGAGCAGTTCATCGGCGACCTGCACAAGCAGGCCAACGACGTTGCCCGTGAGTCCCTGGCTCTCGACGCCCTCGCCCGTGAGCTCAAGATCGAGGTCACCGAGGACGACATCAACGCCGAGTTCGAGAAGGCCGGCGTCAAGGACGTCGAGGCTTCCAAGGCCGAGTTCATCGCCGATGGCCGCATGCCTGCCGTCCGCGAGTCCATCCGTCGCTCCAAGGCCGTCGACCACCTGGTCGAGAACGCCAAGGTGACCGAGGTCGACGAGACCGCCAAGGACGCCGAGTAATTCTCGCCACCTTGCCCGCGAGCGCATTCGTGCGCCCGTGATGGGGTAAAGTTATACACCGGTTATCCGGTTGCTTCGTACGGTGCCAGCCAATGCATAGCATGCGGGCACCGTACGTTTGTCTAGAACCATTATTGGTCCGTAAGAGAAATGGAGATGCGTATGATCGCTAAGTTCGATTCCGCCCTCGTGCCATACGTTATCGAGCAGACACCGCGCGGCGAGCGCAGCTACGATATCTATTCGCGCCTGCTCAACGACCGCATCATCTTCTTGGGCGAGGAGATCAACTCCGTCAGCGCCAACCTGGTCGTTGCCCAGCTGCTGCATCTTGAGAGCCAGGATGCCGAGAAGGATATCTCGCTCTATATCAATTCGCCCGGCGGCGAGGTCTATTCCGGTCTGGCGATTCTGGACACCATGAACTTCATTAAGCCGCAGGTCTCCACCATTTGCGTCGGTATGGCCGCGTCTATGGCCGCCGTGCTGCTTTCGGCCGGCGCCAAGGGCAAGCGCTTCTGCCTGCCGCACTCCAAGGTCATGATTCACCAGCCCAGCGGCGGTGCCCAGGGCCAGCAGACCGAGATCGAGATCGTGGCCGAGGAGATCAAGAAGACCCGCCGCGAGCTCAACCAGATCCTGTCCGATGCCTCGGGCCAGCCGATCGAGAAGGTCCAGGCCGACACCGAGCGCGACAACTACCTGACCGCTGCCGAGGCCCTCGACTACGGCCTGATCGACCGTATCGTCACCTCGCGCGATCTCGCCGCGAAGGACGCCTAGGATGGCAGGTAACATGCAGGACAGCTTTGACGAGAACGGCAACCCCATCCGTTGCTCCTTCTGCGGAAAAGAGCAGGGCCAGGTTCGTCGTCTCGTAAAGGGCCCGACCAACATCTTTATCTGTGACGAGTGCGTCGCCGCCTGCTCCGAGATCCTTGAGGAGTCGCTGGCTTCGGACTTTATGGACGCCGCCCGCAACGGCAAGCTGCCGGGCTTCCTCAACGACCACGGCCAGGCTGCATCCCTGTCTCTTATACACATCTGACGCTGCCGACG
>URWM01000133.1 GCA_900551655.1 uncultured Collinsella sp. | reverse complement strand
AAGACGGCATACGAGATTCCTCTACGTCTCGTGGGCTCGTAGACGGCGTCGATCAGCACACGGCACGAATCGGCGTCGACCATATTGATGTACTCATCGCGAAAGCCGGTCTTTTGGCTGGTGACGTAGAGCTCGACGGTGGCGATGCCGTCGGGGGCGTCAAAACGCAGGCGGGCGGGGGTGCCGTCGGTCTGCTCAACGGAGAGCTCAAGATCGAGCGGTGCGCCGGCGGCGTCGAAAGTCGCCGCGCCCACAAAGCGCTCCGTGGGATCCATAAGATTGCCAAGCTTAATGACCGTGGACGGCTGGGGACCAACGACCGTAACCGTGCGATGTTTGAGCACGGTCTTCCTAAGCGCGGGGTCGACGTTCTCGCCCGCAAGCGCGCCGTTGGCATAGCCCGTGGGGAAATGGGCGTCGTCGAGCAGCCAGATCTTCAACCCCAAGCGCTTGCACTCGCCGATGATAAAACGCAGGTCAGCCCACCAGCCGTCGCGACAAAACTCGGGATGCGTGCGCGATTCGAGGCAGATCTCGCGGATGTCCGCACCGGCAATCTGCTCCAAGTATTCGGTAATCGTCTCGTGCGCCTCGCCCTTGAGCCACAAGAACGGAAGCACATGGTTGTCGTATGCCGCCATATCCACTCCTCTAAAACCAATCTTTTAAATCGATTGAAGTCAGAGTACGCCGAGCGCGCCGTCCTGCTAATATCAAAACCACAGCAGAATATGACCGAATCAACGATTGTTATGCCATGAATCTTGCACGTTTAGACAGCCTTCTGCTCGAGCTGACCGACAGCGAGCGTGCTTACCACGCAGGCGCCCGCTATGACTGGAATGATGCGTTCAGCTGGGGTCATCAACAGAATATCGGTGAAAAACATATCCATAAAATCGGTGACCCGACGCGAGCTTTGCACCAAGAAGGTATGCCCGAGGGTTTATCAATCGTGCGCAACTCGCGCTTCAACCCTGTACCGGAGCATGTGCACGATCATGTCGAAATCAGCTATGTCTATCGTGGGCATGCGCCGCAAACCGTCAACGGCGAACAGCTTGTGCTTGCCCAAAACGAGGTGCTCTTACTCGACGCCGCCTGTCCACATACCGTAGGCGAGCTCGGCGAGCATGACATTATGCTGAGCATCGTCATCTCGCGGCCGATGTTGCACCGCAGCCTAGAGCAGAGCCTGTCGCCGTCAAGCACCGTCTCGCAGTTCCTCATTAATGCCCTCAATGACGAAACCGACCACCGCGGTCATGTGCATTTCCGCACGGGCAACAGCCGTCGCGTGCGCCGATATATGCAGGAGATGCTGTGCGAGCTTCTGGAGCCGACGGCGGCGAGTCCCCAGATCGTGTCGAGGCTGTTTGAGTTGCTGCTGGTTGAGCTGATGCAAAGCTATGAGGCCGCACTGCTGCAGGCGGGCAAACCTGCACTTCCCTCGGCGCAGGTCGCGGCCGCCGTGGGCTACATCGAGCGCCATGCCTGCGATTGTACGCTCGAGGACGTAGCTCGCCACCTCCATCTGAGTCCCAACTACGCAAGCGCGCTGCTCAAACGGCAGACGGGACGCACGTTTATGCAGCTCGTGCAGGAGAGTCGCCTATCACGCGCGGCAACACTGCTCGACGCCGGCTCCACTGCGGAAGCCGCGGCGCGCGAGGTCGGCTACGCCAACATGAGCTTCTTCTACAAAAAGTTCGCCGAGCGCTATGGCTGCACACCGGCGGCGTATCGCCAGCGTTTGCCCAGATAAAACCGACCAAAATAAACCTGTCCCTTTTTGGCAGGTATCAGGAAGTGTCAGGGGCGGGGTGGCGGCGGGGTGCCGCTGCGAAAAGAAGTGTCGGGTTCGGCGTGCGCGGAGCCGCGCGTCCCGCACGTGGGCGATACTCGGCTTATCGAACCGCGATGCAAAGGAGATGCTCATGGCAAACATCAAGTTCCCCGAGGGCTTCTATTGGGGTGGCGCCACCGCCGCCAACCAGTTTGAGGGTGCTTGGAACGTGGACGGCCGCGGCCCTTCCGTCGACGACCACTTCCTGGGCGGCAGCTACAAGGAGCCGCGTCAGATCACGATCGACATCGACCCCGACCGTTTCTATCCCAACCATGACGGTATCGACTTCTACCATCACTACGAGGAGGATATCGCGCTGTTCGCCGAGATGGGCTTCAACATGTTCCGCATGTCCATCTCCTGGAGCCGCATCTTCCCCAACGGCGACGACGCCGAGCCCAACGAGGCCGGCCTCGCCTTCTACGACCGCGTCTTCGACTGCCAGCGCGCCCACAACATCGAGCCGCTCGTGACCCTGTCGCACTACGAGATGCCCTATCACCTGGTCGAGAAGTACAACGGCTGGGCGAGCCGCGAGCTCATCGGCTTCTTTGAGAAGTACTGCCAGACCGTCTTCGACCGCTACCAGGACAAGGTCAAGTTCTGGCTCACCTTCAACGAGATCAACTGCGGCACCCAGGACATGGGCAACCTCTTTGGGACCAGCATGATCCAGGGCTTTGAGGGCCCGGCTTCGGCGGTCCACACCACGCCGCAGGCCCGTATGCAGGCTCTGCATCACCAGTTTGTTGCCAGCGGCCGTGTCGTGCGCTATGCCCACGAGCACTACCCGCAGTTTAAGATGGGCAACATGGATTGCTTCATCCTTTCCTATGCCGCCACGTGCGATCCGGCCGACGTGTTCGCAACGCAGCAGGAGATGAATACCATGAACTGGTACTGCTCCGACGTGCAGGTGCGCGGCAAGTATCCGTTCTATGCCAAGCGCTTCTGGGCCGAGAACGACGTTGAGCTTGTGGTGGAGGACGGCGACCTGCAGGATATCGCCGACGGCAAGGTCGACTTCTACACCTTTAGCTACTACATGTCCGGCACCGTGGGCACCCACAAGGATCACGAGATGACCGAGGGCAACATGACCTTTGGCGGCAAGAACCCCTACCTGGAGTCCACCGACTGGGGCTGGCAGATCGATCCGCTGGGCCTGCGCATCGCCCTCAACGAGATTTATGCTCGCTACGAGATCCCGCTGATGGTGGTCGAGAACGGTATGGGCGCCTACGATGAGGTCGAGGAGGACGGCTCCATCCACGACCCGTACCGTATCGCCTACTTGCGCAGCCACGTCAAGGCCATGGGCGAGGCCATTGCCGACGGCGTCGACCTGATTGCCTACACTTGGTGGGGCCCCATCGACCTGGTTTCCGCCGGCACGGGCGAGATGCGCAAGCGCTATGGCTTCATCCACGTCGATAAGTACGACGACGGCACCGGTACTTACGAGCGCCGCCGCAAGGACAGCTTCTACGCCTACCAGAAGATCATCAAGTCCAACGGCACCGAGGGTCTGGCTTAATCGACAATATGAGTGCCACTGGGGAAAAGGTTTTGGGAAGGGCTTGGAAGGGCTTGCGATTCGAGCCCTCGCCTTAGTATTTTGGCCATTTGGCACTATAATCACTATAGGCATGCGCATAACGTTGCGCTTAATCAAGAGGAGAAAACGTATGGGTCTGTTTGATATGTTCAAGAAGAAGGCTGAGCCCGCGGCTGCCGCTGCTCCGTCCTCCATCTCTGCTTCTGCCGGCGCCGACGTGCTGTGCTCGCCCGTCAAGGGCAAGGTCATCAAGATGGCCGACGTGCCCGATCCCGTCTTTGGCGGCGAGGTTCTGGGCAAGGGCTGCGCCGTGTGGCCCGAGGACGATCTGGTCTACGCTCCCTGCGACGGTAAGGTGACCGTCACCATGGGTCACGCCGTGGGTCTGCAGTCCGATAGCGGCATCGAGGTTCTGGTGCACGTTGGCGTCGATACCGTCAACATGAACGGCGATGGCTTCGAGGGCTTCGTCAAGGCCGACGACGTCGTGAAGGCCGGTCAGCCCATACTCAAGATCGACCGCGCCAAGATCGCCGCTGCCGGTTACAAGGACTGCGTCGTGGTGGCCGTGTCCAACACCGCCGAGTTTGCCGACGTCGAGCTCACCGTTGAGGCAGAGTCCGCCGTCGCCGCCGGTGACGCCATCGTTAAGGTCGTCCGCAAGTAAACTGCGGCATCCAAAGGATGTGCAAGGGTGGTCGGGTTTTCCGGCCACCTTTTTTATTGCATCGCGGGGAAGCGTTTTATTGTACGTTGGGCGGGCTTGCAAACCGTTCGGACGCTAAAACGAACCGACCGCGCCTTCGCGTTGCCGAGGGTGTTCATAAGTGGATAGTATGGGCTTACTTATTACAACGTGTGCCGCGTCCGGGAAGCGCGGTGCCGCTCATTGGGAGGAACAACATGAAAAAGAAGCTGCTGCTTGCGCCCCTCATGGCCGTCTTGGTTGCATGCGTGGTCGTGCTTTCCGGCTGTGGAGGTCCTTCGGTTGAGGAGCTCATCACCGAGGATCTTACGACGCAGTTTGACGAGGTCAAGAACGGTGGCGACGACTTCCTTTCTGGTCTGGAGGAAGCTTCGGGCGACGAGTTCGAGCAGCTGGGTATCGATCCCAAGGAGTATGCCAAGACCTATCTCGAGGGCTTTGACTACAAGATCGGCGACGTGACGGTCGACGAGGACAAGGGTACCGCAACTGCCGAGGTCACCATTACCTGCAAGTCCATGAACCAGATCGTTGAGGATTTTGCCACCCAGTACCAGGAGAAGGTTGCCGCGCTCGATTCGATGCCTTCCGATGACGAGCTGTACAAGATGGCCGGTCAGGTTATGGTCGACGTGACCAAGGCTGCTAAGACCAAGGACACCAAGGTCACCTTCAAGTACTCCTGCAATGACGACGGCGAGTGGTCTGCCGACGACTCCGCAACCAACGAGATGATGAATGCGATGATGAGCTAGGGAGGGGGTTACGCGGTTTTGCCAAACCGCGTAACTGCTCGACGCTGCAAACGCCCCTAAGCGGCAATCTGACGTTCAATTTCAAGGGCGCGACCAGAAGGTCAGCGCCCTTTCATTTCACGTCACCTTGCTCGCTTAGGGGCGTTTTCGCTGTCCGTTCTCTACCTGCGGCGTTGCCATGGTGGTCATTGGGGCGGCAGTTGGGGACGTTCCTTTTAATATGAGCAGGACATTGTCAAGAGGCAAAATCGGGCCTGGCCCCAA
>URWM01000132.1 GCA_900551655.1 uncultured Collinsella sp. | reverse complement strand
CGCCCAGATTGGCGAGCTGGCTGATGAACGGGATACTCTCGTGTTCGTCCACCTCGACGCCGCCGAGCACGATGGTGCTGTCGCGCGTGTCGATTTGGGTTGTGAACACGGCCGGGTCGAAGCCCGAAGCGATAAAGCCAATGCCCGCGAGGACAACACCCGCGGCAACGAGCCCGCCCGCCACGGCGAGGTAGATCTTCTTCGCGCTGGTCATGGTACTCACTCCTTTCTACGCCGCGAGATGCGCGGCAGCGCCGCCCTTCTCGCCCTTACCCTTCCAGAAGGGCGAGGCGGCCTTCCTCGCCCAGAGCGCCGAGAGGCGCGCAATTTGTTTTGAGGCGGCCCAAGCGCCAGCACCAACGAAGAGCGCCACGCCGACGAGGCCGAGCCCCACGCCCGCCGAGGCGAGGGCGTACGGGAAGTGGCCGATGGTGACGCCGCTTACGGCAAACAGGAGCTCAACTACGCCCACGCCCCCGAGTGCCGCCGCGACGATCCACACGCAGAGCGCCAGCACCCAGATGCAGATATAGACCGTGACGGCCACGGCGGCGAAGGCGGCGAGCAGCGGCACCCACACCGGGGAGCCCACGATGGTCAGCACCCACAGCAGCGCGGTGCCGCGCTGGCGCGTCCTCGCGATCGCGCGCGGCACGGCGGGCAGGTCGTCGAGCGTGGCCTCCGCCACCTCGCCGGGCGTGCCCATGGCGGCCACGGCCTCCTCCTCGCTCATACCGTCCTCCATGCGGTCGGCGATGGCCTCCGCATAGAACGCCTTGGTCTCCTCCACCTGCTCGGCCGGCAGGCAGGCGAGCAGCTCGCCCAACCGGCCCAGAAACTCATCGCGCGTCATGGTGCGCCTCCTCAACGTATGCGTAAATCTCCCGTACGGACGGCCACTCGGCCAGGAACTCCTCGATGCGCGCTCGCCCGTCGTCCGTGATGCGGTAGTACCGGCGCAGCCGCCCGTTGTGCTCGGCGGAGCGCGCCGTGATGCACCCGGCCTTCTCCAGGCGCTTGAGCAGCGGGTAGAGCGTCGACTCCGTGAGCCCCATGCTCGCCGGTACGTCCTTCACGATCTGGTAGCCGTAGGACTCCTCGCCGGAGACGGCCGCGAGCACGCAGGCCTCCAGGAAGCCGCGCTTCATCTGTGCCTCCATCCGCACACCTCCTCTCGTCATATACTGTGCTATACATACTATACGATGCAAGGTATTAGACGTCAACTCTCATCGCGAAGATTCTCCGGCCCCTGCGCGCTGCGAACGTGATATCGCGGGGCGGTTGGCATTATGCATGAAACGTCAAGTAACGCTCTTTTGATCCACTTCCACTCGGCCCCATATGCCTTGTACAACACCCCCTTCAACCTTGGGTTCAAGGGAGCCGCTAGGATGGGCGTGCCGGACGGTAAGGTCCTGGACGCGATGGTGGACTTCTCCGATGCCATAGGGGTCATGGGTCTACGCCGATGGAGGCCCACACACGCGGCAGGGCTCGCCCGTCACCGCTGGTCGCCGGACGGTCCCCACGCCTCGCTCGCCAACGCGCAGGCGACAGCAGCAGTCCAGCGCTAGCTGGAGACGCCGGAATGCCCAGAAGATGCGTTTCCCATCACTGCGACAGAGCTTTTTGCAGGGGTGGCAATTTTTCCTAATATCGAGGTCAGCTTGGCTTCGGTAGCCACCTTGAGAGCATCGCCAATAGACTCTTCCTTTATACGTTCGGCATAATCGTAGGCGATACCCACAAATTCCGGTCCCGAGCAACAGGAGTACAATTGCTGCATTGTTGCCACCTGATGGGAGATGGAAGATGGACTGCGATGGCTACCCACGCGTTCCCATGCCGTTGATGTGCACCGCCTTTGTGCCGGGGCAGATTGACGCTGCGGTTGCAGGCATTTCCGACCCCGATTCGCGCGCCATTGCCACGGCAGAAGCTCTGTACTTTCGCGGACAGGCCGCCCTCGCTGCCAAGACGGCGCGCCCCTATCTTGACGCCACCGATCCCGCGCTGCGCTATTCCGCATGCTTTATCTGCGGATACGCCAGCCTGTCGCTCAACCGTATCCCCGACGCCCGCCGGTGCCTTGCTGGCATCCTCGATATGCCAACCGACGAGGAGTCGCCCGCCGTCCACGCCACGCATATCCTGTTCGCCTCGGCCGCGAGCGTCCTGCTGCACTTGCCTTCCCCGTATTCCGCCGAAGAGTTTTATCCGCTTGCGGCGCATCTGCCCGAAGGCCTGCGCCTGTTCGCCAGCTATGTGATGGCGCACGCCTTGTACCTGCGCGGCGAATACGGCCGCAGCCTGGGCATGGCGGAAAACGCCCTGATCATGAAACAGGGAAGCTATCCCATCTCGGAACTGTTCCTGCACCTGGCAGCTTCCATGGCATGCATGAGCCTCAAGGACATCGGCGCCGCAAAAACGCACTTCGGAGTTGCTTGGAACATTGCGCGTCCCGACGGCCTTATCGAGCTCATCGGCGAGCACCACGGCCTTTTACAGGGGCTCATCGAGGCGTGCCTAAAAACGCAATACCCCGACGACTTCGCACGCATCATCGAGATCACGTACCGCTTCAGCTACGGCTGGCGGCGCATCCACAACCCCGATTCGGGCGAAGACGTGGCCGACGATTTAACGACCACGGAGTTCACCATGGCCATGCTCGCCTGCCGCGGATGGACCAACGCCGAAATCGCACGCCATATGGGAGTATCGCCGGGCACCGTCAAAAACCGCCTATCCGGCGTATACGCAAAGCTTGGCATCGGCACACGCGCCGAGCTGGTCGCGCATATGTTACGTTAGCGACCGGACTACCAAGCGCATCGAACGCGTTCCGGAACCCGGCGCTTCGCTCGATCAATTTGGACATTTTGACCCTTGAACGGCACTACCGCCACGGGGCGCCTTCTCGCAAAACTGGATTATTTCCACCGATACTTGCGGGATGGGAGCCCAAGATGCTTGATCGCCGTTCGTTACTTGTCGCCGGAGCGTCCTCGTTAGCGAGCATTATGATGCCGCGCGTGCCGGGAAGCGCAAACGCCTTCATATTGCCGTTCGCACCCACCGAAGCCCATGCCGACGAAAAAGACCCCTTCAGGGTGCTCGTTCTCTCGCGCACCATGTTCGGTGTGGTCGTGGTCGACGTCGCCAACAAGAATACGCCCATCACGGGTGCCCAGGTCACGCTCATATCGCGCTATGCCGCAGGCAAGCAGCTCACCGCCACGACCGATGACGAAGGCACGGCCATCTTTGAGGTCGCCCCTCTTTCAGAAGGCTACGTGGACGAGGCAACGCTTCTCGACGCGTACGACTTTAACGGCGGCATCTCCATTAGCATGGCAGGCTACCGCGATGTCGAGATTCCCCTTGCGCGTATCCAGGGCGGCACCGCTATTACCGCACCCACACGTCCGCTCTCCGATGGCGAGCCGTACTTTCGACAGCTCACGTTCGACGAATGGGACATCCAGTACGCCGACGCCACGTTTATGGCAATGCCAGCGGACGAAGCAGCAAACGACCAACCCGACACGCACGCCTTTACCGTTCAGGCACATCTGCCACAGGGCGGGCAGGCAACATTGCATATCAATAAAGTGATGCCCGCTGCGGGCAGCTCACCCGAAACCGTCACGCAGATCGGCCAGATCAAGGCCAGCGCATCGGGCGTGGATAATCTGGCGACGTTCACGCTCGAAGACACGTTCCTCGATGCAGCTTCGGGCCTTCTGGAAGAAGGGTGCAGGCTGCGCTTTATGCTCGACTACCAGGGCAAAACCTACACGCTCTCATCCCCTATGGCCGTTGTCACCGCGCCGGCCGCAAAGGCGGAATCGGGCTCGACCACCATCATTCCCACCACCATGGACCAAGAGATCACTCCGTTTGATTTCCCCGCGGCGTTTCCCGGTATCGGCGGCAATAAGTTCACGTGCTGGATGCCCTCATTCCCCATTTTGTTCGATTTCTCGTTTGCCGGGTACGTGCTGTTTGGCGGAGGATACAAACCAGCCAGCTATATGAACGATTCGGGCAACCCTGATCCGGAATACTGGAAGAAATCGCCGCGTGAGTCGGGCGCCAAGCAGGCAAACCGCTACCTCGACGAGATGGAGGGGAAGTGGAATCAGTACAAGAGTATGAGTGCCGGTTCGGGCACCGATCCAAGAAACACCAAGCTCCTTCGTCACCATTGCACGCCGCTGTTCACGATGGATATCGCCACACAGCTGTACGGCTCGCTCGCCTACGATTGGGTGGGCAAAACCTGGGGTAACAACAACGACCCCGCATACGGCAATATTAAGGCCCTCTTCCAGGTAAGAACCGACCTCAATTGGACCGAGCAGTTTACCCTAGGACCGGTGCCGTTTTTCCTAAACGTCAACCCCTGGGTGCTGGCGAAGCTGGCGCTCGCCGTGGGCGCCCACACGCACGGTAGCGGCGCGGCGTTTTTCAAAAACATATCGCTCGACTATTCAAACACCTCGGGCTCGTTCACCATCCAGATCGGGCTTGCCGTCACCTTTGGCGCCGGCGTTGCAGGCGTCGCTTCGTCCGCCGTGCGCGGCGCCGCATCCCTCACGCTGTTCATTGAGTACGAGAAGGCAGATGGACACCAGCTTCCGCGACTGCGCGTAGGTGCAGACGTCGATGTCGATGTGATACTCCAGTTCGTGATGTTCAAGTGGACCACCAAGGCTTGGTCGGGGTCGTGGCCCACACTCCTCGATTCGTGGAATATGTCGGTGAACAACGGCGACCAGTATGTACTCCAGCGCTCTGAGCTCGCATTGGGTGGAGATACGCCCTATACACTAGATGCCTGCTTCGGCTCAGCCGGCAACGCCGAGGCGGGCGGCGTTCCGCAATTTATCGCATCGGCCACCATCGTCACCAACGCCGAACTGCTCGCACGCGCCGAGGTTAAGGCCGCTGCCGTAAACGCCGCGCCTGTCGTGCGCGATTGGGATCGGGCGGTCACGCGCATTGAGCTCGAGGCGGATGCAGAAAGCGACGACACGGGACAGGTTGAGCATTTCGTCCACGCACTGATGAGAAACGACGAAAACGCCGAACCGATGTATGAGTACACCTATATCTGTCTCTTATACACATCTGACGCTGCCG
>URWM01000131.1 GCA_900551655.1 uncultured Collinsella sp. | reverse complement strand
GCAGCGTCAGATGTGTATAAGAGACAGGTCGATCCCCTGGGCCAGACCGCCGATCGTTTGGCGGGCGACCGCGTGAAGCGCCGAAAGCGCCAGGTCGGTGGTAGGAATGCCCTCGTTGAGCAGCGGCTGGATATCGGTCTTTGCGTACACGCCGCAGCGGCCCGAGACCTCGTGGACGGTCGTTCCCCGGCTTGCGAGCTGCTCGAACTCGCCCGATTCGGTGCCGACCCCCATGAGCTTTGCCATCTCGTCGATAAATGCACCGGTACCGCCTGCGCACGAGCCGTTCATGCGCATGTCGGCAACCTCGATGTCTCCCTTATCGTTGGTGCGGAAGAAGATCATCTTGGCGTCTTGGCCGCCCAGCTCGATGGCGCAGCGCGTCTGCGGATAGAACCTGCTGATCGCGAGCGCGTTGGCGACCACCTCCTGAACGTACGAGGCGCCCAGCGCGGTCGCGATATCGCGCGCACCCGAGCCGGTCACCGCAACGCGCAGTGACTCATGGGGAAAGCGCTCGGCGAGCTCGCCGAGCATGGCGCGCACGCTCGCTGTCTGACACGCCCCGTGGCGGCGATATCCCCACCACGCCTCGGTCATATCCTCGTGCATCGCGTAAACTTTGGTCGTCGTCGACCCTACGTCCAGTCCTACTAGCAACGCCATAATGCTCCGTCTCTCGCATTTTTCCCGCTAGAGATATACCACTCTACGTAATACAACAGACTGTTGTATTTAAACTCCGTATAAAAAGCGGCTGCCGAAACGCTTCAGCAGCCGCCGAATGCACCAACAGATTGTTCTGCGCGCTAGCACGTCGGGCAACGGAGCAGCACGGGCCCTCCGGTCATGTGCACCGCTCACGCCCGCGATGTCACCGAGAGAGCTATCCACGCTTAGGGCTCCAACCAAGCAAGTCGCCCGCGCTCAGCAGATCCCTAAGCGAGCTACTCGCACTCAGGAGCCATAGCCTGCTCCAAGAGCTCGGCATGCTCCTCCTCGAAAACCGTCCCCACAGGGAAGGCGCGACGGAAGACGAAGCGGGAAATCGGACCGGCTACCAAAAGGTTCCACGGCAACGCCATCACAAAATTATGCGGGATGTTGATCATCCAGATCGCGGGCACGGAATACAGGTTCGCAAGGATGCCGCCGGGCATGTGCGTCAGACCCTCACAGGCACCGTACAGCGACATGATGATGACCATGGGAACGACCATGCAGGAGCTGACGGCGAGCGTCATGGCGAGCGGCGAGCTCTTGCCCGGCGTGACCAAGTACTTAAAGGCGAAACCCTTGGCGAGCGGGCTGGCGACGAACCAGTCGCAGCACATGGCAAAAATGTAGGCAACGGGGAAGCCGAGCCACGCAGTGGCAACGACCTCGCCGTTGATGGCCCCGTGCTGCAGGGCAACGTTGTAGATGCTCATCCAGAGCACCATGCAAAAGCACATGATAAAGGTGAACAGCAGGCTCTCTCGTTTGTTGATAGGCATAAAGGGCAGATTCCTCTCTGTGTTGTACCGCGGCGCCACGCAACAAAAACGGGCGGGCAAGATGGAGCTGTTGGAACTTCATCTCGCCCGCCCGTGGTACGCGCGTCTGCGACTACTTATGTGGTGGAACCAGCCTAGCACGAAACGCATGCGCTTCGTAAGCGTTGAGTTTATGAAGATGCAGGGCACCGATAATCCCCCGACCCCATAAGTTGCGGTGGAATACGGACTGTTTTGACCCTTTAAGCAGCAATTCAGTCCCTATTTCACCGCAACTCATTTGGTGCAAAGTAACCTGTTCCCTTTGCGCCAATTAGCTGGTGTGGCGCCAGCGAGGGTCGGTGAGCGTACGCGCCACACCCAGTCCAACGGGCAGAAACGCTACGATGAGCACTGCGCGCACAAACCAGCCGAGCATATTGACCGTGTCGAAGGTGCACATGTAATACATCGAGCGATACAGATACAAGCCCGGCACCATAATGACAATCGAAGGCACCGTGAGGGCGATGCGCGGGTAGGTGAGCTTGACTTCAGCCAAGCTTGCGAGCAGCCCCGATACCAGCGCGCCGATAAACGCTGCTGCCTCGGGAGGCATTCCCGTGCTGAGGCCCAGGAAGGGAATCATCGTCGGCGCATCGACAAGGGTCAGACGCAGGGTATTGGACACGGCGCCGATCAACCCAGCTGCCGCGGCCATCTTTACCGGGCTGTTGAACATCACCGAGAAGCCGAATACGCCAACGAAGCTCATCACCACGCGCAGGAGCGTAAGGGCAAGCGGCGAAAGGCCCAGTGGGGCAAAGTCGTCCGGCGCCAGGCCAACACACTCGGCAACCATCCAACCTACGAGGGTCGCCATCACAATAATCGATACGGCATACGAAAGACGCTCGATACCGCTTCGCATGTCGAGCTTAGCGATGTCGAGGCCTGCCGTAATGAGGGGAAAGCCGGGAATCACAAAGAGCATGGCGCCGATATAGCCTTCTTGGTGCGACATTGCCCCCGGAATGACCTGGCCAAGGCCGAGCAACGCCAGCAAATACGAGACACAGGCCAGCGCGACGCCAATCGTCAGCGCGCTAAACTGGCCAAGACCCTGCTTGAGAATATGGGAGCGAGCAAAGTTGCCGACACCAGCGCCCACGAACGCGCAAGCCATCTCGATAGGGCCGCCGCCAAGCAAAAAGACGAAGGCGCCGCAAGCACAGGCCGCCGCAAGGCCCTGTTGCCAGGGAGAGTAATCGGGCTTTGAACTCTCAACGGTCTTGAGCATCTCGTGGTACTCGTGCACGGTAAACCGGCGCCCGTAAATCTCGATTTCCTTTAAGAAGCTCTCCATCATCCAAATGCGATGAGTATTGACCCCCGTTGTGGGTAGGCTGACGACCTCGTTAAAGCAGTGGCCATCTTCGATGCAGGTGCACTCGAACGACAGGAGACTCAGGTCAACGTGGATGGTGACACCGAGTACGGCGGCGACGCGATTCATGGTATCGCGCACGCGCCAGGCACCTGTTCCGCTTGCCAGCATAAGCATGCCGGTGCGGCAGATAATGGACGACTTATCGGTGAGCGGCGCATCGACGGCAAGTTCATCGCCCGCCGTCACGATCTGGTGCCAGTCAGTTTTCATATGAAGCGCGCCGGCACGAACGCCGTGGTGCATGGGGGCTCTCGAAAGCAGCGAGTCAAGGCGCGAAGGCTGTGGGGGCTCCGTTGATTCGTCCTCAACCTCATCAGTCTCTTCATCGACCAGATCAAAGGAATCAAGCGGCGCTGGCTCGCGACGGTCGATCAGCTCCTCGTCCTCATCATCAAAGTAATTGAACTGATCGAGCATGTCCTCTTCGATTGAACGCTCGCTCGCGTCGTCCATATAGACGCTCCCTTCCTACCGACTAACCCCCATCCTAGGCAGCAACGGCTAAAGGAAACATAAAAGAGACGACTGTCATGCGAGCCATGTGCTCAACAGCCGTTGGGCAGTCGTTTAAGAACGTCCAATGACTACATCGATGTTCTAAGTGTCAACCAAGTCAACGCCGCAGGTAGAGGACGGACAGACACTATGACCCAATCCGAGGGCACGGAAACGACAGGAGCCCCCGCTCGTGACCGCGGGTCGGGGCTGCGACAATGTTGTTGAAGTGCCAGAGGCGCAGCCGCGCCGCAACGAGGTTGGGAGGCTCCCGTGCCTAGATATTCTACCGCCTTCGGAATGGACGTACACCTCAGGTCCACCACCGTCTGCGCGCTCGACGCGGAGACGGGCGAGGCCGTGACGAGGAGGTTCCGCGGCAACCCCTGGGGCGAGGTCGCGGAGTGGATGTCGGGCTTCCCGGGCCCGTCGCTCGCCGCCTACGAGAGCGGCTACCTCGGCTTCGCGCCGCAGAGGGAGCTGTCGGCCCTCGGCGTCGACTGCGTCGTCGCGGCCGTCTCCAAGGTCCCGAGGTCGGCGGCAGACCTCTCGTCCAAGAACGACCGCAACGACGCGGCCAGGATGGCCAAGGCGATACTGTCGCACGACGTCACCCCGGTATGGGTGCCGTCCCCCGAGATCGAGGGGCTCAGGGACCTCGCCGCCGCCCACGACGCCGCGACCGCCAGGCTCGCGGCGGCGAAGCAGCGGCTCCTGGCGTTCCTGGCCCGCCGCGGCTACGTCTACGGAGGCACGACGCCGGCCGGCAACCCCCGGAAGTACTGGACGTACGGCTTCCTCAGGTGGCTCGACGGCATACACCCCGCCGACGACGGCGGCATCCGGGCGCTGGCGGCGCTGAGGAACGAGGTCGAGGCGGCCGACGAGGCAAGGGAGGCCCTCCTCGCCGAGTACAGGGCCGCTGTCGCGGCGGGCCCCCTCTCGGCCGAGGTCGAGGCGCTCCAGTCCATCAAGGGGTGCGGGTTCGTGCTCGCCGCCGCCTTCGTGTCCGAGGTCGGCGACTTCTCGAGGTTCCGCTCCGGCAGGCAGGTGACGGCCTACTTCGGCCTCGCCCCGAAGCAGAGGTCGAGCGCCGACTCCGTGCGACTCGGCGGAATCAGCGGGGCCGGCAACGCGCTCGTCAGGAGGCTGGCGGTCGAGGGGTCCTGGCGCTACGCCCAGGCCGGGCACCAGCCCAAGCTGATGCCCAAGGGCTCCGGAGTCCCGCTCGAGATAAGGATGCACGGGAGGAAGGGGTCCGAGCGCCTGCTCCGGCGACGCGAGGAGATGCTCGAGAGGGGCATGCCCCAGGCGAAGGCGAACGCCGCCACCGCCGCCGAGCTCGTGAGGTGGCTGTGGGCCCTCGGCATGATGTGCAGGGAGGCCGGCGAATAGACATAGCCCCCGTCCCGGCGAGCCGGGCAGCCTTCGGGGATACCCCCGTTCTCGCTGTGCGCGCGGCGGTCGCCGCATTCGCGTCGACAGACTTGGGGAACCCCCGCCGAAGGAGAGGATTGCGGGCCGCCAGAGCGGTATCCGCGGATATGAGACTGAGCCGAAGGCGTCGACGACATGCCGGGGGCGGACCGGGACGGGTTCAACGGCAGGCCCCGCCGACCGATTGCAAGCGGTCGGCGGGGCCATTGTGGCTCTTGACAGCGGATTGGGTCATATGAGCGAGCGACGTCCAGGGCGAACAAATTGGCATGAAAAAGGCAAGGCATAGACCTTCTGGTCATGCCTTGCCTTTTGAATG
>URWM01000130.1 GCA_900551655.1 uncultured Collinsella sp. | reverse complement strand
CGGCAGCGTCAGATGTGTATAAGAGACAGGTTGACCACACAGCCCGCCGCGCCCTGCATCTCGGAGACGGCTGCCATCTGTACGGAGCGCTTGCCGGTCGTAGTTCCGCCGCCCACGCCTACAAAGACCGGGCACTCGGCGACGGTCAGCAGCGCTTGCGTAATGGCGGGCTGCGGCGTGAAGGGGTAGACCGCAAAGACGGCATCGGCGTTGGAGTTGCGGATAACCGCGACATCGGTGGTGTAAATGAGCGACTTGATGCGGCGGCCGAAGAGCGTGAAGCCGCTGGCCTCCTCGATCTCGTCGGGCATGCGAAGGGCAGCCTTGCGCAGACGTCCGTCGATGGGCAGGGGCTCCATGGGGAGCAGTCCGTTGGGGGTCACGGCTACCTGGGGCTCGGTGAACTCGTCTGCGAGCTCGACCTCGGAGAAATCGACCGAGGCGACGATGTCCTCGTGTACCTCGGCGGGCACATCGATGGGAGCTTGGTCGTTTGCCGCGGCAGGCGTGTCGAAGGAGCTGGTGCCGACGAAGGCGTCGACGCGCTCATTTAGATCGTTGAGGGTATCCATGGAGGCTCGATTCTATGTGATGACGGCCGGCGCGATGCAGCCGGAATAGCGAATGCTAAATCGATTGACGAGTTGATTTTTCCCCGCTGCGCCATCCGTTAGACCGAAGGGCCGGCGAACGTGAAGGAGCTGTGGTGGCGGGTATTGAGGTGCTATCTTGAATGTCCCGTTTAAAAGAGAGGTGACGCGGTATGGATTTCACAGCAATGTTGGGCTCGATTGGCCTGTGTGTGGGCGCAATCGTTGTCGCCGCGGTCATCTACTTTGTGGTCACGGCCATTAAGGGCAAAAGGGCCGAACGCAAGGAGCGCACGATGCTTAAACAGCATCGCGACCAGCAGGGCAAACGCGCACAGAGATAACTTGTTGAGTTTTGGACCCGTGCGCTAGCTGCGTTTTCGGATCAGGGCAATGTAGAAGCCCTCAAAGTCGCGGCTAGGCGGAATGGTCAGCGTGCCGGGCATACCGTTGGCGACGGACGAGACGTGGCCGGCGGCGATGGCCTCGGTGAGAGCGTTGCACTCGATACGCGGCTCCTCGCCGGCTTCCTGGGCGCGGCGTGCTTCGCTTTCGCTCGGCGTGCCGTCAAGGGGGATGAGCTCGCAATCCATATGCTTGTCGAGGGCCTCTTGCAGGGCGTCCTCGTTTTCCTGCGGCATAATCGAACAAGTCGAATAGACGAGCGTGCCGCCCGGTTTGAGGGCTCCCATGGCGCGGTCCAGAAGCGCGCGCTGCGAGCGGGCACACTTGCCAAGCAGCTGCTCGGTCAGGCCGCGCAGGCTTTTCTCGTTGCCGCTGATGACGGTGCCCGTGCCGGTGCAGGGGGCGTCGAGCAGGATGCGGTCGAAGCGGAAGAACTCGTCGAGCTCGCGTGCGTCGATGCGCATGACGGGCACGTTTTTTGCGCCTTGGCGGTGGAGGTTGGCTTCGAGCTTTTCGGCGCGGGGAATGCTCATCTCGCAGGCCGTGAGGTGTGCCTGGCCCTGGGTGAGGGCGGCGATCTGCGTCGTCTTGCCGCCAGGGGCTGCGCACATGTCCAGGATGTCCTCGCCGGCCTGAGCGCCCAACACCAAAGGCGGCATCATGGATGACAGGCTTTGCAAGTAGATCTTGCCGTCGCGGTAGATGTCGAGGTCCCACAGGTCGGATACCTGGGCCTCGGGCAGGATGAAAGCGTCCGGGTACCAGGCAACGGTTTGGTGTGCGATGCCGGCCTCGTCGAGTGCGGCAGCGATGTCCTCGGCGGTCGCCTTGAGCGTGTTGGCGCGCAGCGTGACCGGGCGTGTGGCCGCGGCGCCGAAGCCCTCGATTATGAGCTGGGCATCGGCGGGTGCATAGGCGCCGGCGACCGTGTCGACCATAAAGCGCGGCAGGTCGGCGGCGCAGGGAAGGGCGGCAAGCTGGTCGGAAAGCTCGGTAGCGGCAAACTGCCTGAGCTTGAGCTCGGCCTTGACCTGCTTTTTCTGCTTACGACGACGCGGCTTGGACATCCGTCTTTCCTTCCACCTAATTGATTATTCTGGGACGGGGATTAAAAAATCATTTAATCCCCGTCCCAGAAAGACTACTTTGCGGCGCCCGGGAATGATTTTTTAATCCCCGTCCCAGAATAATCATTCCCGGGCGCGTTGCGGTTGCCTAGTACTGGCTCTCGTGCTTGCTGAAGAAGTCGAAGCGCGGGGGTAGCGGCTTTACGCGGTGCTCGCCGGGCTTCTCGCCCAGGCTCTCCACAAACTCGTCCGTGGAGGCGAAGATGTTGTCCCAGCTAAAGAAGGCGACCGGATCGACGTCGAAGTACTCGCAGATGAGCTCGCAGCCGGCCGGGACGATGCCGTGCATGAGCACGGTTGCCACGCGCAGCTCGGTAAAGGCGTCGACCAGTGCCTGCGTCATTGCGGCGTTTGCCTCGCTACCCTCGAGCTTGTTGGCGGCCTTGGAGGCGTCGCTCCAGCGCTTGTTGGCGGCGCGCAGGTAGTCGTCGCACACGGCGAGCGCGTGGTGCGTCTCGAACTTGTACATGGCCTGCTCAAAGGCGAGAGTTGCCTGCTGGGCAGCCTCGACCACGGTGTCGGAGGCGGCACCGGCGGGGATGCAGCCATTGCGATAGGGGCTCTCGTCGCCCTCCTTGACGGCGACGCCGTAGAAGCAGCTGCGGGCCAGGCGGTTGAAGACGCCGGTCAAAAGGGCGCTCTCCTTAAGGGCCGGATCGATGACGCGCTTGTCATCGCAGGCACGCACCTCGTTGCCGTCCTTGTCCTTGCCGGTCACGCGCGTGTCGTATGCCTTGGGGCTAAAGCTTACCGGCTTCTCGGACAGGCCGAGCGACAGCCAATGTGCACGCATCTGCTCGCAGGTGTAGTGGTTGAGCAGGTCGTCTGCCGGCGGGGGAGGCGTCTGCGAGGACGAGCTCGCCTTTTTGCCCATGTAGAGCAGGTGGTAGCAGGCGCTGACGGTGCTCTGCGTGAGGTCCCAACCCAGGGCCTCCCACATGGCGGTCTGCGCGATGCAGTAGAAGTAGATGTTGTCCTGACCGATGAACTGGTAGATCTGTGCGTCGTCAGAGCACCACCAGTCGCGCCAGTCGAGTGAGCTGTGCTGGTAGGTGGGCGCGGGGACCTGCGTGGAATCGGCGGCAGGCTCGCCCATGAGGGCGGCATCCTGGGCGGCGACGCCCTCGGTCACGCCGGCGGCCTTGGCATCGCGGGCGAGCACGGTGCGGGTGTAGCTGATGGGCGCCCACAGGCTCTCGGGCCAGCACCAGCAGGTGACGTCGGAAACGCCGTCGACCTCGGGCACCGGAACGCCCCAGTCGATGTTGCCGGTGATGCGGAAGGGCACGAGCGCCTTGCCGCTGCGGAAGCGCACGCCGCCGTTGGCGAGCACCGCGTGGGCGTCGTCGCGCTCCTTCCAGCTGGGGAAGGTGACGGTGAAGCTGCTCTTGTTGCCCTCGGGCTCCAGCACGGTGTGCTCGGGCAGCTGATCTTCGACGGCGTCGAAGGCCTCGCGGAACTTGTTCTGGATATAGAGCTGTGCCGGCAGCAGCCACTCCTCCATGGTCTTGGAGACCACGGAGCGAACCTGCGGGTTCTGGGCGAGCTTGGCGGTGTAGGTCTTCATAAAGTCGAGGTAGGCGGGCAGGTCAAAGTAGAGGTTGTCGACCGGGCGCAGCTCGGGCACCTCGCCGGTGAGCTGGCTCTTGGGCGCGATGAGCTCCTCGGGCTCAAACTGGTGGCCCAGGTCGCACTCGTCGGCATAGGCCTTCTCGGACTTGCAGCCCTGGATGGGGCAGCGGCCGATGACCTGGCGGCCGTTGAGGAACGTGCCAGCCTTGGCGTCGAAGAACTGCAGGGTAGAGCGCTTGGAGATGGTGCCCTGCTCGTGCAGGCGCTCGATAATCTCGGCGGTAACCTCGTTGTGGATCTGGGCCGCCGGCTCAAGGCCCGAGCCGCCGTAGATATCGCAGCTGATGTTGTAGTTGTTGAGGGTCGCGGCCTGGCGGGAGTGATTGGACTCGACGTACTCGCTAATGGACTTGTCGTAGCCCTCGTTCTCCTTGAGCTTGCGGTAGCTCTCCATGATGGGCGAGCCGTAGCAGTCGGTACCCGAGGTGAAGATTACGTTCTCGCGGCCCAGGCGGTCGCGCAGGAAGCGAGCGAAGAAGTCTGCGGGGACAAAGACGCCACCAACGTGGCCAAAGTGAAGGCCCTTGTTGCCGTAGGGCTCGCCGGCGGTAACGATGGCGCGGCGCGGCCAGCTGGGACGGTCGTTCATGGAGTATTTGGATGCCATGGGACTCCTTCGCATATGGTGAGGGCGCGGCCGGGCGCGGGGCTCGGCGGCGCGGTGGTCAATTCGTGCATATCGTTCGTCATTATCGCACATGCGGACGGGTACGTGGCAGGGGCGCTATCCTTAGATGCTATGAATGAGATTTCCAACATACATGCGTTTGAGGACGAGGATTTTCTGCACGCCTGCTTTGTGTGGGGGATGGCCGTGCTCGTCGCATTTGCCGTGTGCCTGGTGCCGGTGTTTATGCTGCTGGGCGGACCTGCAGACTTGGATGCGGCTGACGCGGGCGGCTGGACGGCGGTCGTGGGCTGGATAGTCGGCTTGGCTGCGGTTTCGATGGCGTCGTTTGCCGTACACGAGCTGGTGCATGCGGTGTTCTTTAAGTTGTTTGCGCCTGCCGGTGCGCACGTGACCTTTGGGGCGAACCGTGAGACGTGCATGATCTATGCCTGCGCCGAGGGCGTTGTGTATTCGCGCCGGCGGTACATGGCGGTTTGCCTGGCGCCGACGGTTGTTTTGACGGCGGCGTTTGCCTTGGGCTTTGCGCTTTCGGGCTATCCGCTGCTGTGTTACCTGGCGGCTGGTCTGCACTTGTCGGGCTGTGTGGGCGACTGGTATTACGTGTGGACCATCCTGCGCGACCGTCGCATTGTCGCCTGCGAGGACACATCCTTTGGCGTGCGCTTTTTTGGAAAGTAGTCTTTTTGGGACGGGGCTATTTTAGCTACCCAGCCGTTGCCGGGCTTTTCGCCTGATGAGGTGGCTAGGGCTGTCTCTTATACACATCTCCGAGCCAACGAGACGTAGAGGAAT
>URWM01000129.1 GCA_900551655.1 uncultured Collinsella sp. | reverse complement strand
CACCTAAGCCTTCGTCGGCAGCGTCAGATGTGTATAAGAGACAGGTACCGCTGATGAGGTCACCGATGCGGCCAGAGAACTCCTCGTAGATCTGCTCGCGAGCGGAGTTGCGCACGATGGCGTTGATCTCGGCCTTGGCGTGCTGGGCGGCGATGCGGCTCGTGTTCTTGGGGGTAACGTCGATCTCCTCGAACTCGGTGAAGTTGCCCTCCTCGTCCATGGAATCGTCGATCGGCTCCAGGCGGTAGACGTAGATCTTGCCGGTGGTGCGGTCGATGGTCACCTTGGCGCCCCACTCAAGATGCAGGATCTCGGCATAGCTCTTGGCGAGCGACTGCTCCAGGCGGTCGATCAGGTAGAGCTGGTCGATGTGCTTCTCCTGGCAAAGCTCCATCAGGGCGGACATCATGTCGGATGCTGCCATCTTATTTTCCTTCCTTCGCGGGCTTGAAGTCATAGGTGGGCTTCAACTTGCACTTTTTAACATCACAGAAATCGAGGGAGACGGACTCGCCGTCCTCGAGCTCGAGGGTCACGTTCGTCTCGGTCGCGGCGGCAATCTTGCCGGAATACTTGCGACGGCCCTCGGTGGCGGTGGAGGTGAGCTCGCAGTTCTCGCCCACAAAACGGGCAAAGTCGCGCGGGCGGCGCAGCGGGCGCGCCATGCCCGGGCTCGACACCTCGAGCGTGTAACTCGAAGAGATGGGGTCGAGCTCCTCAATCACGTCGCCGACCCACTTCGTGTTGGCCGTGACGTCGTTGAGCGACAGGCTCTGACCCTCGGCACCCTCGATACGCACGCGCACACAGGGGGCCTTGGTGGCACCCACGAGCTCGACGTCGACGATGTCGACATCGTGCTGGGGAGCGACGGCCTCGAGCGCGTCGATAATCGCCTGCTCGGTCTTGGTCTTGACCATTGCGGCACCTCCATCCATACAAAAAAGAAGCGGGGCCGAAACCCCACTTCTTTCAATTACAACTTCATTTGCAAGCAAACTATACCAATACCTGCACAAACGTGCAACCACAACGCAAACCCGCAGGTCAGCGTGAGCACAGGTTCTCCACAAGAAATGGATAATTGGGTGTTGTCGCAAGCATCCATAACCAAAAAGAGGGGTGACTCCCTGCGGAATCGCCCCTCGCTTTTACATGTCAGCTATGCGCGCAGCGCTTACTTGACCACGAGGTTAACCAGCTTGCCGGGCACACAGATGGCCTTGACGACCGTCCTGCCCTCGAGCCACTTGGCGACAGCGGCCTCGGCGGCAGCCTGCATATCCTCATTGGAGGCATCGCGGGCAACGTCGACGCGGCCGCGGACCTTGCCGAGCACCTGGACCACGATCTGCACCGTGTCCTCAACGGACTCGGCCAGGTCGAACTCGGGCCAGGCGGCGGTGTAGGCGTTGCCCTCGCAGCCGAGTGCCTCGTGCCACAGCTCGTCGGCCCAGAACGGACAGATGGGGGCAAGGACGCTCACGATATCCTTAGCCACGCCGTAGCACAGCGCCTTGTCGCGGGCGGTACCCTCGGTGGCGTTGAGGTAGGCGCTCGCCGCGTTGACGAGCTCCATGACGGCCGAGATCGCGGTGTTGAACTGGCCGCGGTCAAAGTCCTCGGTGCACTTGGCGATGGTGCGGTGACGCTCGCGATAGAGCTTCATCGCGGCCTCATCGAGCACAGTCTTATCGAAGGCCACACTGGAGTCGCCGGACTGGACGAGCTGCCACACGATACGCCAGGCGCGCTTAATAAAGCGGTTAGCGCCCTCGACGGCCTTGGGATCCCAGTCAAAGTCCTTCTCGGGCGGGGCGATAAACAGGATCGCCAAACGCATGGTGTCGGCGCCGTAGGGCTCGATGACCGAGCTCGGGGGCACGACATTGCCCTTGGACTTGGACATGGTGTCGCCGTTCTCGTCCTTGACCATGCCCTGGCACAGCAGGTTGGTGAAGGGCTCGTCCTCGTCAATCATCCCGAGGTCGCGCAGAACCTTGGTCCAGAAGCGGCTGTAGAGCAGGTGCAGGATGGCGTGCTCGATGCCGCCGATGTAGTTGTCCACCGGCATCCAGCGGTCCACGGCCTCCTTGGAGAAAGGGGCCTCATCGTTGTGGGGGTCGCAGTAGCGCAGGTAGTACCAGCTGGAGCACGTGAAGGTGTCCATGGTGTCGGTGATGCGCTTGGCCGGCTTGCCGCACTTGGGACAGGTGGTCTCGTAGAAGGGCGCGTACTCGGCCAGAGTCTCGCCGGCGCCGAGGTCCAGGTTGTCAGGCAGGGTGACGGGCAGCTGGTCATAGGGAACCGGCACGTCGCCGCAGCAGTCGCAGTGGATCATCGGGATGGGGTTGCCCCAGTAGCGCTGGCGACTGATGAGCCAGTCGCGCAGACGGAACTCGACCTTGCGACGGCCGCAGCCCATGGCCTCGAGGTCGGCCACGATCGCAGCCTCGCCCTCGGAGTGCTTACCACCGCGCATGCCGGTGTACTTGCCGGACTGGACGAGCGTGCCCTCGGCAGCATGGGCGCAATCCCAGTCGACGGTCTCGGCATGGAAGGTATCGATGGTCTCGCCGCTGGCCTCGACGGCAGCGCGATCGTCATCGTCCAGGATGATCGGCACGATCGGCAGGTCGTACTTGCGGGCGAACTCAAAGTCGCGCTGGTCGCCACAGGGAACGGCCATGACGGCGCCGGTGCCGTAGTCGGCCACGACGTAGTCGGCAACCCACACAGGGACCTTCTCGCCGTTGACGGGGTTTACCACATAGCGGCCCGTGAAGGCACCGTGCTTCTCGAGGGTGCCCTGGGCACGCTCGACGGCAGAGATATGCTTGGAGTCCTCGACGATCTTGGTGACGGCCTCCTCGTACTCCGTGCCCTCGACGAGCTCGTGCAGACGAGCGTACTCGGGGGCCAGGACAAAGAAGGACACGCCAAACAGGGTGTCGGCACGCGTGGTGAAGACGGTGATCTTACCCTCGTCGCCCTCGATGGGCTCGCCATCCTGGTCGCACAGGGTAAAGTCGACCTCGGCGCCCTCGGAGCGGCCGATCCAGTTGGCCTGCATCTGCTTGACGCGCTCGGGCCAGCCGGGGAGCTTCTCCAGGTCGTCGAGCAGCTCCTGGGAGTACTCGGTAATCTTGAAGTACCACTGCTCAAGGTCGCGCTTCTCGGGCTCGGTGCCGCAGCGCCAGCACTTGCCCTCGGTGACCTGTTCGTTAGCCAGAACGGTCTTGCAGTTAGGGCACCAGTTGACCGGGTTCTTCTTGCGGTAGACCAGGCCCTTTTCCCACAGCTTCTCAAAGATCCACTGACCCCAGCGGTAGTAGTCGGGGCTGCAGGTCTTGACCATGCGATCCAGATCGTAGGAGAAGCCCATGCGCTTCATCGTGGCGAGCGCCTGGTCCATGTTCTTGTACGTCCAAGCGGCAGCCTGCGTGTTGTGCTTGATGGCGGCGTTCTCGGCGGGCAGGCCAAAGGCGTCAAAGCCGATGGGATGCAGCACGTCGTAGCCGCGCATGCGGGCCTGACGGGCCATGGCATCGCCGATGGTATAGTTGCGCGCGTGGCCCATGTGCAGGTCGCCCGACGGATACGGGAACATCTCGAGCACGTACTTCTTGGGCTTACTGTCGTCGGTGTCGACGGCAAAGAGGTTGGAGTCCTCCCAGGCCTTCATCCACTTGGACTCAATGGCCTGCGCGTCGTAGGCAGGGATCTCGTCCTTATGATCTGTGCAATCGCACATATCAGCTCCTTTAATCTTAGCTGGGGTCGGTCGGCTTGGCTTTGTTCGCTACTGCGGACAGTCCTGCGCAAGACGAAGAGCACATTAAGTGCTCTTCTTTGCGTGCGGAACTTGTAGCGAACAAAGCCAAGCCGACCGACCCTAAGGTTAACTTGACTGATGATAGCAAATACGACAAGCGAGGTGCCTGCGACTTGCAGGCATCTCGCTTTATCTAAATAACGTGGTTGATACTCAACCTTTGTTTGTGACCCGTCCTAGCATGAACGGGTTTTCCGAGTGCCGCAGATTGGGCCGAAAGAGGAGCGACGCGTACTTTGGTACGCGAGCGACGGTTTGAGGTCCAAGGTACGGTGCTTGGGAAAGCCGCTTATCGATAAGACACAGACTGCTGGGAGTCTTTCACGACTACGTCGTGGGCTCCGCCTTCGACGATGGAGGTGGAGCTGACCAGGGTCAGGCGTGCCTTTTCCTGGAGCTCGGGGATCGAGAGGGCGCCGCAGTTGCACATCGTGGACTTGACCTTGTAGAGCGTGCCGCCCACGCCGTCCTTGAGGGAGCCGGCGTACGGGACGTAGGAGTCGACGCCCTCGACGAAGCTGAGCTTCGCGGCGCCGCCCAGGTCGTAGCGCTGCCAGTTGCGGGCACGCGCAGAACCCTCGCCCCAGTACTCCTTCATGTACTGGCCGTTGACGTTGACACGCTCGGTCGGGCTCTCGTCGAAGCGGGCGAAGTAACGGCCCAGCATCATAAAGTCGGCACCCATGGCAAGGGCGAGCGTCATGTGGTAGTCGTAGACGATGCCGCCGTCGGAGCACACGGGCACGTAGACGCCGGTCTCCTCGTAGTACTCATCGCGGGCGCGGCAGACATCGATCAACGCGGTGGCCTGGCCACGGCCGATACCCTTGGTCTCGCGGGTAATGCAGATGGAACCGCCGCCGATACCGACCTTGATGAAGTCGGCACCGCAGTCGGCCAAGAAGCGGAAGCCCTCGGCGTCGACGACGTTACCGGCACCGACCTTGACGTCTTCGCCGTAGTTGGCGCGGATCCACTCGATGGTGCGCTTCTGCCACTCGCTGAAGCCCTCGGAAGAGTCGATGCACAGGACGTCGGCACCGGCCTCGATGAGCAGCGGCACGCGCTCGGCATAGTCGCGGGTGTTGATGCCGGCACCCACCACATAGCTCTTGTTGGCGTCCAGCAGCTCATTGGCGTTCTTCTTGTGAGAATCGTAGTCCTTGCGGAACACCATATATTTCAGGTTGCCCTCCGCATCCACCAGAGGCAGCGTGTTGATCTTGTTGTCCCAGATGATGTTGTTGCAATCGTGCAGAGAGGTATTTTCCGGGGCGGTGACCAGCTTTTCAAGCGGGGTCATGAAGGTGGTGACAGGGGCATCATCCGGGGTGTGGTTGATGCGGTAGTCACGAGATGCCACAATAC
>URWM01000128.1 GCA_900551655.1 uncultured Collinsella sp. | reverse complement strand
GGAAAGCCCTTCTTAAGGCCCGGAATGCGGCCGTCGCCGCGCTCTTCCTCGAGCAGCTCGGCACTCGCGGCGCCTCGCAGCGCCGGTTTGCCGCTCTTGGTCGAAAAATAGAGCGCCGCGCGGGTGTCCAGATCCAGCGCCCGGCGCATAGCCTGCGCATAGATAAGCGTCTGGGTATGGGGCGGCAGCCACCGCGGATCGTCGATGGGCGCCGTGCCTGATTCCTCGTCGCGCACCGTAGGGTCGGCGAGCTTAAACTCCTCAACGCCCGTGCGATGCTTGTAGTCGATTACCACGGCGCGATTCTCGGCATCCACATCCACGCGGTCGATGCGCCCGCCAAGCGGCCAACCGGCATACTCAACTTTAAGGTCGTTAAAGGCAAACTCCAGGTAGCACGGAGCAAAAGGAGTCAGCGCCTCGGCTTCATAGGCAAGCACGCCCTCCAGCTGCGGCAAAATCTCGGCCACTTGGCGCTCCTCCACTGGAGAGAGCGGCACCAGCGGGCCCTCGGTACCGCGCTTGCCGGCGTGCTCGGCCAGGGTCTCGGCAAAGACCTCGTGCAGCAGCTCCTGAGCACGTGGCAGGTTCTCGGGCGTCACGCGCTCCATGCCCTCCTGGGGCAGACGGGCATGCAAGTGCTCCAGCACGTCATGGACAAAGTTGCCCTTCTCCATGTTGCCAAAGCCGGCGTCGATCGACTGGGGTTTGACGCGATACGAGACGAACCAGCACAGCGGGCAGGTCGAATAGGCCTCGATCTGCGAGGCAGACGTCAGACGCGGCACCAGCGGCGCATCCTCGCCCTCGCCATCGCGACGGCGCAGGACCAGATACGGAATGGCTTCATCGCTCAGATGCTGAGGAGCTTCGCAGGTCACGCGCTCGCGCCTAAGACCTTCGCCTGCCGCGGGATCGAAGTCCCTCACGATATCGCCCTCACCCACGCACTTCGCCTTGTCGGCGCCAACGGCCTTAGCGTCGTCAGCGACCTTGTCGGCGTCAGCGGCCTTAGCATCGTTAGCGGCCTCGGCATGCGCCCGCAACTCGGTCCACACGGCAGCCGGGTAGCACTCGCGCGCCTGGCGATCGTGCGTCACGCGGGCAAGCGCAACCGGACCGCGTGCCGCTTGCATCGCGCGGCCAAAGCGTGCGCGCAGCAAAGCCGCAGGCTCAAGCGTCACGCCGCTGCGATCTAACTCTGCCGTCAGCGTGACCAGCGGGCCCTCCTCATGTGAGAGCGGATAACTGTCCAGGTCGACGTCGGCAAACAGCACGGCATCGTAGCTATCGGGGCGCAGGCCTGCCGCATCGGCAAGCGAAGCAAAGCGCACTTGGGCGCGTGGCGCACGGTCAACCTCGTAGGTCTCGTAATCGTAGGCGGTGCTACGCTTGTCCACCTTGGTGCGAATGCCATCGAGCACGGGCACGGTCGCGGCCTGCGACACGTCGAGCGCGCGAGCATCGTTCATAAGGATGTCGATGACGTGGCGCAGCAGAGCCACCTCCGCCTGGCGACGGGCTTGGCCATCCAAGCTGCCCAGCGAGCGATCGGGCAACGCCTCGGCAACGGCAAGCATGGCCTTGAGCGCCGTCACGGGTTTGTCGCGCCACAGCGCTTGGAACACGTCCGAAACCACACACGGCACGTTCTTAAACCAGTTCTCGTCGCTCGCCGCCTTGCGCGCGCCCCTCACCTGGCCTTGGACGCTCTGAAGTAGGCTCTTAACGCCCGCGGTAGTCTTGCTGCGCGAGAGACGCATGTTCTTATCGAAGGTACGGGCATTGACGGCATCAGCGCCCGAAAGCGGACTGTAGATCCAGTCGGTAAGCTCCGGCGCGGGCCACCATTCGGTCTTTGACGCCATGCCCTCATCGGCGGCCTTCATGCGCTCGATCAGGCCGGCAAGCGCCGCAAACTGCCTGCCCGCAATGGATTGGGAAAACGCCGTGAACTCAACTGTCTCGGCGGCGATATGACGAGCCGCCAGACGAGAGGCGAGCTCACCGAACAGCTGGGGTGCCCGGGCAGAAACAACGAGCACGCGCACGGGGTCGGCGGGCGTTGCAGTAGCTTTATCGTCCTTGGACTCCTTGTGTGCTTTCACCAACTTATCGATGGCGTCCGCATAAGCATGGGCACGGGCATGGGGGCCGGCGACCTCAATAAAGGCAGGCTGAGCGGCGGTCCCGCAAGCGGCATCAGACGCGACGGCATCCTCCCCCAGCGGCGCGGCCTCAAACAGCACGCCGCGGGCATCAAATGCCGCGGCAAGCTCCTCGCGCATCGCCGCCTGCTCGCGGGCAAGCAGCACGACGACCTCTCCCCCATTGTTCGCCACGGCAGACAGCAGCTCGAGCAGACCGTGCGTAAACGACGTGATACCGCGCACACATACGGCGCGGGTGCACGCCGGCAGGCTATCGGCCAGGGCACCGGCCATAATGTCAGCTGCCTCGCAGGGCTCGACCATGTCTCGACGGTCCAAACCGCCCGCATAGGCGCGCAAAAGCTCGAATACACGAGCCTCGGCATCGCTTTTTGGCTTAGGCTGGCAGTTGTTGCCACCGCATCGCTCGGCCGTCGTCCCCGCCACACCCGGTAGCACGTCGCGAGCCATGCGCGCGAGCATGCGCACCGTGCCCTGGCTGCGCGAAAGCGGCTGCAGGTCGGCGTCGTCGAGGCGCGCTACCATGTCCGAAAACAGCATCTGGCGCTGCAGGTTGTCGACGAAACCGCGCCCGTCGCCCAAAAGCTCCCAAAGCGAGCGAAGCCACGATGTAGGCGTCTTGTAGTCAATACCCAGCGAAACGCCGGCTTCCGCCGCATCATGACGGCACAGGTCGAGCTCGGCAAACGTTGGCGCCAGCAGCACGGCACGCCCGTGGCGGGCAATAAGGTCGGCAAGCAGCGCCGCCTCGGCATCGCTCAAATCCGCGCCGGCGTTGGTGGTATAGATTCGAACAGGCATGGTCCTCCACTCAAACCGTTCGCAATATTCAATGTTTCCATCCTACCCGCCCGCGCGGACAGATTTGCCCCACGCCAACAGATTTGACCCCTTGGAGACGGAGGAAAATGGATCACCGAGGAGGTCAGTCTAACCCAGTGATCCGTTTTCCTCCGTCCCCAAAGGATCAAAAAACCGCCCCCGAAGGGACGGTTCTTCGTAATTCATTGTTGTCGCTGGCCTACTCGCCATCCTCCAGCTTGATGAGGATCTTGCGATAGCCACCGTACTCGCCATTAAGTGCCTTGGACACACGGCTCACCGTGGTGGACGAAGCGCCGGTACGCGCCTGAACCTCAACATAAGGCTCGCCCTCGTCCAGATAACGCGCGACCTGCAGACGCTGCGATAGATCGCAGATCTCGCGCGGCGTGCAGATATCGGTCAAAAACGCTTGGATATCCTTCTCGTCATCCAAAAGACTAAATGCGTGGACCAGCTGCTTGACATCAGGCTTGTCAAACATGTTCTCGATATTCATCGATCACCGCCAAACCCGCCAAAAGGCATCGAAGTTGATACTGACATCGGGCATCGTTCGCCCGTTCTATGCAATAGGGCAACGCCTGTGGCTTTTGCCCGTAGCAGTTTAGCACACCACCAAACTAAAGCGACAAGACTCTCTGCCAGCGGCGCGTTTTCTAGGACGAACGCCGTTTTGAAACCGAATGCGCACGCAAGCTCCACGAATATCTGAGACAATGGGCGGCCGAACAAGGCGGCACACCCGAGCGGCCGTCCAAGCTGCCGCAGCAAACCGCTTCACGCGACACCGACGCACCCTGCGCAAGAAAGGATTCACACCATGCGCTTTATGCTTAACTGGCTCTTTACCTCGATCGCCATCGCGATTGCCACGTTCCTCGTCCCCGGCATCCAGCCCTTCGGTTTTGCCGAGACCTGGGTCTGTTTCGCCTTCGTGGGACTGTTCCTGAACATCGTCGATTCGCTCGTCAAGCCGTTCCTGACGGTTATCTCGCTGCCGCTCACGATCATTACGCTGGGTATTTTTCAGCTCGTAGTCAACAGTTTTATGCTCGAGCTGGCCAGCTACCTGTCGGTCAATCTGCTGGGCGCGGGTATCTCCATCGCCAGCTTTGGATCGGCCTTTATGGGCAGCATCCTGGTGTCCATCATGCGCAGCATTCTCGATAGCATCGCCGAGGGCTAAAACGGCCATTCCGGCCGCGCCCGTCTCAACAGCCCAAAACGAAGGCCGCCCATCGCAAAAATGGGCGGCCTTCTTATTTGCCAAGTCTCAAAGGGCGAGAGAATCTGCCATTTCCACCCTGTCCCCACATGGCAGGTGTGGGTTAGATGACGTAATCGTAGCCTTCATTGGGAGCGACAAGTTGATCGAGCGTCACACCGTCGAGGTAGTCGTTGATGAGCTTGTCAAGGTTCTTCCACACGTCGAGCGTGGGGCACTCATCAGATCGCGAGCAACCCTTGCAGTCGCCATCCAGGCAGGCGACCGGCGCCAGGCTGCCCTCGGTCAGGCGCAAGATCTCACCCACCGTGTACTGCTCGGGCGGGCGCGTAAGCACGTAGCCGCCGCCCTTGCCGCGCATGCCCGAGAGCATATTGGCGCGCACGAGCGTCGCCAGAATATTCTCGAGGTACTTCTCCGAAATCCCCTGGCGCGCCGCGATCTCTTTGAGCGGGATGCGACCGGCCGCCTGATGCTCGGCCAGGTCGACCATAACGCGTAGGGCATATCTGCCCTTTGTGGAAACCAACATATATATAGCTGCCTTTCGGTCTTTTAATTCGTAGAAATTCTAGCCGAAAAATTGGTTTTGAAAATACCTATTCCCGTCAAGATGGTTAATCGACTCGTAATAATCTTCTATTTCCTATTGCGTTACTAGGCTTTACTGTCTACTATGCTTGCCAACAGCAAAACGAACAACCTATAAGGTTTGTGGGTTTCGCTGCTACACGCACCGTAAAACCACACGGTATCCAGTCATTTGAACACTTTGGAGGTTCACCATGAGCAATGTTTACACGTCCATCGATCAGCTTATCGGCCACACCCCGCTTCTGGAGCTCACCCACTTCGAGGCCGACGAGGACCTCAAGGCCCGTGTGCTCGTCAAACTGGAATACTTCAACCCCGCCGGGTCCGTTAAAGACCGCGTCGCCAAGAACATGATTGACGAGGCCGAGAAGGCAGGCAAGCTCGTGCGCGGCGGTGACTACA
>URWM01000127.1 GCA_900551655.1 uncultured Collinsella sp. | reverse complement strand
CGAGATTCCTCTACGTCTCGTGGGCTCGGAGATGTGTATAAGAGACAGCTTTTGGGTGGACGCCTGGCGGGCAAGCTGCCTCCGCGGGCCCGCGCCGTGCTCGATGACGTACGCGATCCGTACCTGAAGTCGCCGGCTGCTTGGGGACTTTCGTGGGTGTGGAACCATCCTCAAGTCACGATGCTGCTTTCGGGCATGACCGATACCGCGCAGGTGGACGAGAACGCGGCATTGGCGGATCGCGCACTGCCGGATTCGATGACGACAGAGCAGCTCGATACCATCGCGCGTGTGCTGGGAGAGTTTGAGAAATCGAATCGCGTGCCCTGTACGGGCTGCGGCTACTGCATGCCGTGTCCCAAAGGCATCAATATCCCTGGGTGTTTCGCCGCCTACAACGCAAGCTATGCGCACAGCTGGTTTACGGGCCTGTCGCAGTATTTTACGGCGAGCGCGGTGCGGACGAGTGAGCCCAAGTTGGTGAGCAATTGCGTCAAATGCGGCAAATGCGCACGTCACTGCCCGCAGCACATCGATATTCCCGAGCGTCTCGACGATGTGCGCCGACGTTTCCAGCCTGGCCCCGTAACGGCCGCGCTTAAAGCCTTTTGCAAAACGCGTTCCTGATGCCCCTTTTATAACTTGCGGTGGAATAGTTCCTGTTTGCGGCAGAATAGGGGCCAAACAGGAACTATTTCACCGCAACTGAAGGGGGCTGTCGTGGGCCATCGGGATTCATGTGATGATTTGCGTGAGGTTCGTTGGGGCGTTTTGGGCGCTGGGCACATTTCGCATCGATTCGCATCGTCGCTCAAGGAGGTGGACGGGGCACGGCTTGTGGCTGCCGCCGGTCGCACTCCTTTGCATGTTGAGGAGTTTTGCCGAGCGTTTTCGATTGATGCCGCGCACAGTTATGCCACGGCTGACGATAGCGGCGATGCGGCTTATGACGCGCTGATTGCCGACCCCGATGTCGACGCAATCTACTTGGCTCTTCCGCATGGCATGCATACGCGTTGGGTCTGTCGCGCGCTGCGCGCCGGAAAGGCCGTGCTGTGCGAAAAGCCGGCCGTTTTGAGTGAGGAAGAGGCTCTCTCGATTTCCTCCGCCTCTCGCGAGCACGGCGTGCTGTTTATGGAGGCGATGAAGAATCGGTTTTGCCCGATGCGCACTCGCGTGGAGGACTTGCTTGCGTCGGGCGAGCTCGGCTGTATCGTCTCGATCGAAAGCGTGCAAAAACTCGATTATGGTGAGCCCCCTTCGAGTTATCTGCTCGATCCGTTGCAGGGTGGCTGTCTATATGACATGGGCTGCTATGCGGTCGGGTGGTTTGAGGATCTGCTTGCGGGTGCGTGCGATGTTTCGTCTCGTGAAGTTCGCTGGCGTGACGTATTAGGCGGCCGCGTGGATTGGGCCGATGAGATCCATATGAGTGTCGGCGGTATACCCATTCATATGGTGTGCGATGGCAAAGCAGCATATGAAAGCCGCTTAACGATTGCCTGCGAACGGGGTTCGGTGGAAATCGAGCGCCTCCATCGCCCCGAGCTCGCCCATGTGAAGTACTCCGACGGACGAATGCTCGAAATTAATGCCCCGTTTGAGGTCGATGATTTCTACGGCGAAATTCAGCATGCGACCCAGCTCATCCGGGTGGGGAAACTCGAGAGTCCCGTTATGCCTCTTGCCGCCACGCAGCGCTGTGCGCAGATCATCGATGCGATTCGCTTGACGCTCTAGGCTGCGGTGCTGGTGCTCAGGGGGGGGCTCGGCGGACCGTGCCCCTGATGCCCCTTTTATATCTTGCGGTGGAATACGGTCTGTTTGCGCCAAAATAAGGCACCAATAGACCGTATTTCACCGCAACTGATGAGGGGGAGTTGGAGATGCTGACGATCGGGTGTCACCTATCCACGACGAAGGGCTATCGGGCGATGGGGGAGACGGCGTTGTCCATTGGCGCCAATACCTTTGCGTTCTTTACGCGCAACCCGCGCGGTGGCAAGGCAAAAGACCTTGACATGGATGACGTGGCGGCTCTGCGCGAGCTTATGGCGCAAAACGACTTTGGACCGCTGGTGGCGCATGCCCCGTATACCTATAACCCCTGCTCCGCTAAGGAGCGGGCGCGCGAGTTTGCCCTGGAGGCAATGGCCGAGGACTTGCAGCGTCTGGAAGCACTGCCCGGCAACTATTACAACTTCCACCCCGGCGCGCATGTGGGGCAGGGGACTGATGCCGGCATTCAGATGATCGTCGACACCCTGTGCCAGGTGATGTTTGAGGGCCAGCAGACGACGGTGCTGCTCGAGACCATGGCGGGAAAGGGTACCGAGGTGGGCCGTAGCTTTGAAGAGCTGGCGCGCATTATCGAGGGTGTAGCTGCCAGACGTCCAGAGCTATCGGACAAGCTGGGCGTGTGTCTGGACACCTGCCATGTGAGCGATGCTGGCTACAACATCATCCATGATCTGGACGGCGTACTCGACGAGTTCGATGGTGTGGTGGGTATCGAGCGCTTGCGCGCCGTGCATATCAATGACTCCAAGAATCCCTGCGGCGCCCATAAGGATCGCCACGAGTGCATCGGCAAGGGCTACCTGGGTAGTGAAGAGTTTGGCGGCGGTATGCAGGTTATGCAGAATATTGTATCGAATAGCCGCTTGCGTGCACTTCCATTTATTTTGGAGACGCCGAACGAACTTGCAGGTTATGCAGCGGAAATTACGCTATTAAGGTCGTTACAGCAGTAACAACTGTCACAAAGTGGAGTGTTCCATTCACGTTATGGGATTGTTTCAATCAGTTTTCTCATTGCAGATTCGTAATTCCGGGTGCATAATAGCCAACAGTTTTTGCAGACCTCTGAATCAAACGGGGTCACCGGAAGGAGACTGATTATGAAGATCAAGAAGCTTGGCGCATTTGCCGCCACGGGCGCCATGGCGCTCGCCCTCGCACTGACGGGTTGCGGCTCGTCCAACGCCACCTCTGGTTCCGATGCCGGTTCCAGCGGCTCTGATGACGTGAAGGTCGAGAAGGTCGACGGCTCCAAGGAGTATGCACTCGTCAAGGACGGTACGCTCACCGTCGGCACCTCTGCCGAGTACGCGCCGTTTGAGTACAAGGATGACAACGGCGATTACCAGGGCTTTGACCTTGAGCTCATCAAGGCTATCGGTGACAAGCTGGGCCTGGATGTCGAGTACGTCAACAACGACTTTGACACGCTGGTGCCGGGTGTCGCCTCGGGCGCCAAGTATGACGTCTCCATCGCAGCTATCACCGATACGCCCGAGCGTGAGAAGGAAGTCGCGTTCTCCGACTCCTACTACATGGATGACCAGGCTATCGTGACCAAGGTCGATAACACCGACATCACGGCCGATAACTACAGCGAGAAGCTCAACAACGCCGATGCTACCATCATCGTCCAGTCTGGCTCGACCGCCGAGTCCTTTGCCCAGGAGAACTTCCCCAAGGCCAAGATTGTCCCCTACAAGGACGCCACCGAGTGCTTCAGCGCCCTGCAGTCCGATAAGGGCGACGCCGTAGTCACCAACCGCTCCGTTGCCAGCCAGCTGACCGCCGAGCAGTTCAACACCTGCCAGACCATCAAGCAGATTAGCACCGGCGAGGAGTACGCCATTGCCATCAACCAGGGCAACACCAAGCTCAAGGACGACATCAACCAGGCCATCAAGGACCTGACCGATGACGGTACCGTCGACGCCCTCATGGCTAAGTACAACATCAAGTAAAAGAACCACTTGATTGCGCGCGGGCCCTTTCCGTTTTGACGGAGAGGGCCTTTGCGCTTCTCTTGGCGGAGAGCATTTCCGTCTCGTTTTGCCGGCAACTTCTACGATAGGAGCCACCTTGTCTCGACTGAACAAAGGGGCCGCGGAGCAGCGTTTTCCACTGCCCGCTTTGCTCCAAAAGCTAGCCTGCGTCATGGCCGTGGCGCTCGCGCTGGTTTGCGCGGGGGCATATGCGCCCACGACCGCCCAGGCGCTTGAGACCGCAAAGATTACCGCCCGACCCAACACCGGTTCGGGCAGCGCTGTGGTCGGCGGTACCGAGACGCGCATTACCTGGGAGGTCCAGGCCGATGCCGATGAGGAGCTGAGCGGTCTTTCGCTGACGTTTGTCGACGGCACGACGTTTGGTACCGATGACACGCGATTGACGATGCTCTCGGGCGAGGACCTCATGGATCGTACGCCCATGAAGCCCACGTGCAAGGCTGACGGCCAGACGCTCAAGATTGACTTTGGCGAGACGGCGCCTGCCGGCGGCTATTTCCGCGTCGAGGTTTACGGCGTGACCTTCCCCGTCGAGGGCGGCGACGAGGCCTTTAGCGGCACCTACACTTTGGCCGATGGCTCGACCAAGAAGATCTCCAAGATTCCGTCGGTGGAGATCAAGGGCGTGACGGCCTTCGATAACTTCTTGGCCGATCTTAAGGAGCAGCCGTGGGTCGAGGCTTGGAACTCCAATATGTTCCTGCGCCTGTTCTTGAACCCGGTCATTTTGGTCCAAAGCCTGCCGATCGTCTTCAAGGGCTTCCTCATGTCGCTTTCGATCGTGCTTGTGGCGTTTCCGCTGGCAATTCCCTTCGGTTTCGCCCTATCGCTCATGCGCATTTCCAAGTCGCGCATCCTTCGTTGCCTTGCCGGCATCTATGTGAATATCATCCGTGGTACGCCGGCGTTCCTGCAGATCTACATCGCGTTCTTCGGTCTGCCGCTGGCCGGCGTCAAGGTTGACGACTATGTGCTCGGCGTCATCGTCATGGCCATGAACTCGTCCGCCTACCTGTGCGAGATCTTCCGCGCCGGTATTCAGTCGATCCCCAAGGGCCAGAACGAGGCCGCGCGCTCGCTGGGCATGAACGCCTTCCAGACACTGCTCTACGTTATGATTCCGCAGACGTTCCGCAATGTCCTGCCTACGTTGACCAGTGAGTTCATCCTGCTTTACAAGGATACGTCGCTGCTCGCGGCCGTGGGCGTGGTCGAGATCGTCATGAACGCCCGCACCATCGTGGCCACGACGGGCTCCATTACGCCGTACGTGGTTGCCGCCCTGTTCTATCTGGTCATCACCCTGCCGCTCGCTCGCTTGGTGAGCGGCCTTGAGGCGAGGCTTTTGGGTACGGCCGAAACCAAGAAGAAGCGTCCTGCCAAGAGCGCCGGGCAGGTCGTCGCCTGTCTCTTATACACATCTGACGCTGC
>URWM01000126.1 GCA_900551655.1 uncultured Collinsella sp. | reverse complement strand
GGAGATGTGTATAAGAGACAGGACCGTCAACGGCGTCTTCGCGCCAAACGCCGACAATATGCTGTGCGAGCAGCCGATCGACGAATGGCGGGCCATCGACGTTATCGAGATCAACGGCGCCACGACCACCTTCAAGGCGGGCGATAGGCCAGTCTTTACGGCGAATGTTCCGACGGGTTCCAACTCCCTTCCTCAGTGTGAGTTCTGGACGGGCAGCGACGGCAGCGAAGTGAACTCTCAGGAGTTCTGGGATCAGAACATTACGAACCACATCGACGCCTTTAAGCCCGGCGTGACCTATCGTTACGGTATCTACCTCAAGTCCGCGCGCGGCTTCTACTTTACGCCCGACACCAAACTGGTGATCAACGGCCAGGAGTGCGGCTACCAGGTCGCGGACAGCGTATCCGATGAGGACAGCGGTTGGATCTACACCCTGTGGCTCAACACCGATTTGACCTTTACGCCCGAGGCCACGCCGACTCCCGATCCGCAGCCTACGCCGGATCCCAAGCCGACGCCGCAGCCTGGGGTGAAGCCCGCGGCCAAGCCCGCGGCCAAGCCGGTCGCGACAACTACCACGACCAAGACGGTTGAGAAAACCACGCAGGCCAAGAAGGGCGATGCTGTCCTGGCTACCACGGGGGATACCACCGCGATGACGGTCGCCGCCCTAGGCATCGCCGGCGCAACCGTAGCCGCCGCCGGCCTCGCCGCAACCAAGCGTCGCAAGCGCTAGGTTTTGGTGACAGCGCCTATCCTCGGCTTTAGCAAAATCTCAATCTGTAACACCAAACTGCCCAAAACGGCTCTAGATGTTACAGATTGAGATGAACCGAATGGCCGCCAATCTAATGTCTCGATCCGTAACACCAAGCGGGGAATTTGACCTCTAACTGTTACAGATTGAGACAAAGCGGGGGCGGCTGGAGCAATATCTCGATCTGTAACAACTACAAGGCTCAACAGGGCCTAACTGTTACAGATTGAGACAAACTGGCCGGCCAAGTCCAGAACCGCCACAAAGGTGCCTGTCCCCTTTGTGGCGGTTTGCGCAGGTAGAACGGTAGGTTCGTATATATGAACCTACCGTTCGCTTAGTTTTTGGACGACGATTACGCTGGATGACTTTTGGTTTCAGGAAAGGAACGACCATGAGGTGGACCACTGTTCGAGCGCTTTGCCGCCGCCTGACCGTTGCCGCGGTGACCCTCACCATGGTGACGGGTTCGTTGCCTGCGGGCGCGTTTGCCGAGACCCTCACCACCGATAGCACCTTTGTGCAGACGGATGTCGACCAAGTAGACTCCGCCGACGCCGCCGACTCCGCGCCTGATGCCGACGCCGCCGACCCCGCGCCCGATTCCGGCGCTGCCGATCCCACAGTGCTCGATACCGGTGACACCCCTACGCCCCCGGACTCCGAGATTGCATCGGCGGCAGGCCTGACGGGCGCCGGGCAGACCGAGAGCACACCTGCGGGTACGCTCGCCACCGATCTTGTCGAGGGCAAGGAGCTCGCCGAGCAGCAGAAGCAAGAGGAGGCTTCCGGTGCCGAGGCAACCTGGAACGAGGAGCTTGAACTCTGGACAACCTCGAAGGGCGCCACGGGTGTAAAGGGCGAATACGACGATGGCTACGTGGCCGGCGAGCAGACCCCCGCGCAGTACTACTTCTCGATCGATAGCCTCACCAACGAAATATCTATCGAGTATGGCGACGCAGGCATTACCACGTTGGAGGTGCCCTCGACCATCGACGGCAAAAATGTCGTGAGTCTTAAGGGCATGGGAAACGCTGCGCTCACATCAATTACGTTTGCCCCCGATTCGCATATCCGCTCTGTGGGCGGTTTGGGCGGCAGCAGCATCAAGGAAATCGCACTGCCCGATTCGGTTGAGGAATTGGGTTGGAATGCGTTTACCGGAAGCAAGACGCTTCACACGGTGACCTGGCCCAACAACGCGGCCTTTACCACGATTCCCGAGCAGGCCTTTGAGGGCTGCGAACAACTTGACGACAATGTGGTGGCAACGCTGCCGCCTTCGGTCAAAACTATCGACTATCGTGCCTTCGCCAATTGCGGCGTGCCGCAGTTCTATGTCTCGGACACAACGGTACTCACCTTTACGCAGATCAACGTGCCGGGCACGGTGGAGCGGATCGGGCACTATGCCTTTGATGGGTGCTCCTTTGTGTCGTCGGTGACGATTGGCGATGGTGTCAAATCTATCGGGGCGCTCGCGTTCGCCTCTCTTGATCCTGCGATTGCCGGCAAAGAGATTGTGCTACCCAAAAGCGTGGAAATGATAGAGTGGGGAGCTTTTGAGAACACGAGATACGGAAACGAGACGAACCATAATGCCGTTGCCCTGCGCGTGATGAACCCCGATCTTCAGTTTGGTGAGGCGGGCTATCCGGGCGACTATAATGAGCGCGTGACAATCGATGGCGTAACGTATGCGATTCCCTTTAGTGAAGGCCAGACCATCTATGCCTATGCGACCGATTCGGCTGGCAACCCCTCGATGGTCAAAAAGCTTGCCGATGCCGTGGCCGATCGCAAGGACTCCGTCGATTCCTCGAAGCCTGCCTACACGTTTGAGTGGATGGGCGAGGCGGCCCAGGTGACGGGCAAACTTCCCCAGAGCGCGACGGCTACACTCGTGCAGGCGGGGCAGTCCACACCGCTGGCGGTTGGCGATGACGGCAGCTTTACAGCGGACGCTCTCTCCAAGACAGCAGCCACCCTGCGCATTTCGCTCAGCGGTTACTATGACATGGTGCTGGCGCGCCCGGGCGACCAGATGACGGGCACATGGAATATCGGAGAGATTAAGGCGGAGGACTTTACCAAGATTCCGGCCTCGCGCGCGATTGAGCTCAACGTGGGCTATCTTGAACCGATCGTGGGCCAGGATAAGACCGAACGCATTGAGCTCGATAGTCTCGATAACATCGATCTGACGGTGAAGAGCGGCGGCAAGACGCTCAAACCTGCCAAGGGCGACAAGGAAAACGACTACCGTATCCAGGGTACGGCGCTCGTGGTGTCACAGGCCATTGCCGACGCGGACCAGGATCTGGAGATAACGCTCGAGCCCAAAGAAAGCCTCAAGCTGGGTGGTGCGACGGCGACGGTGAAGCCCTCGGCTGGCAAGGTCGATATCGACTTGAAGCCTTGGGGTACGGTGACGGTCACGACCAAGGGCGACTACCAGGGAGCCAACCGCGTGCTGGTGTTCCGTACGTCCGACGGCAAGCTAGTCGCCGACGGTGTCACCTATCTGATGGGCTACGAAGACGATGGCACCACGCCTATCATGAAGGCCGAGACGCCGCGCCTTAAGGCCGGTTCGTACACCATCGTCGCCTTTAACAAGACGAGCTACGACATCCAGGCGACGAGCTATTCCACGTTTAGCCGCCTAGGGCTGACCGTGGGTAAGCATATCGCGCAAAAGCAGGTGAAGATTGAGGACGGCAAACAGCTCGACGTGACGCTCGACGTCCCCACGTTTGACGTGGAGACGTATCGTGCCGAGCGCGGGCTGACGGCGGGCTCGGTTATTGCTGATTCGTCCGCGGTCGTTGGCGTGGAGACCGAGCTGCGCATTCATTACGAGCTCAAGGACAGCCAGACTGCCAAGATTGAGATTCCGCTGGCAAAGGATGCCGTCGAGGATGTGTCCGCAGGCTCTCGCGACCCCGGTGATAGCTCCCGTACATGGTGGACTGACGCGACGTGGGAGGGCGACAACCTCGTTCTCGATATGAAGAAGGGCAAGGGCGCCGATGTTTTTGTGCGCTTTAAGCCTAAGGCCGCGGGCATCTATGCCATCTCGCCGCTTATTACGCTGGGCGAGGTGACATTGCCGCTGGGAAGCACCACGCTCGAGGTTAGCGGATCGCGCATCGAGGTCGACAACACCGACGTCCACGGCCTGCTGGGCAATGTGGCCTACGTTTATGCGGCGCCCGGCAAAAGCGTGCAGCTTACCGTGGGCGCGGGCGCCTCGGCCGCAAAGTACACTGGCAAGACCAATAAACTCGGCCGTGCCAAGATTGAATACGACCTGCCGCAGGATACGCTTGCCGCCGAGCGCGTGACGCTCGAGGCGCGCGTGGGCTCGACCGATGTTGCCGCCGCTGCCGCAGAGGTGACGGCTCGCAATTATGTGCGCTATGTTCCGGGCGCTTCGGTCTGGAACTTTGATGTGACGTATCGTGGCGGTACGCAAAACTTGGTCAAGGACGGCAAGGACACCGGCAAGAGTCTGTGGACCTTCCATCATCTGCCACAAAAGAAGAACGCCTACTGGACCTTTGACATCACGCTCGAGGTGGGAAACGAAGAGGCCGCCGACACGCTCGACCTGTACGTGGACTGCGTGGATGGCAAGACGGTGACGATTCCTCTGACTCAAAAGTCGCGCGAGGGCACCCATGTGCGCTATGTGGCGGAGTATGTGGACGAGGGTTACCTTAAGCTGCTCGACGAGTTTAACAAGGCGAATGATTCAACCTATGTGAACTGCGGAAACTTTGAGCAGATCTTTATGCCGCAGACCTACCGCATCTCCAATGCTCAGCTTATGACCATGCTGAGTTTTGACGCCAACGCTTCGGCCAAAAAGCATTCCGCCGCGGCCGAGGAGCGCCAGCAGGAGTTCTCGAATGCCGTGCAGCAGTGGCACGAGTATATGATGGATAACTCGTTTAATGATGTCGACCAGGCGTTTAACGACGCGATTGATCAGATGGTCGCCGATGCGTTTGCCGAGGAAGAGAAGGGCGGTAAAGAGGACGAAGCCCAAGGTGGAGCTGCCCGTAAGGCTCGTCGCGCCCCTGCCGCCGGCGACGGCGAGGGCGATGATGCTGGCAACGACGAGGCCGCGCAGTTTGCGGCTGACCTCAAGGCCGCGGTCGGCGGGTCGTCGGCGCTGCTGACCCAGCAGGGCGACAGCTATGGCGTCAATGTGGACAAGATGATCTTTGAGGATGCTTACGGCACCAGCGAGGATTGGTACCAGGAGCTCGCGTCGGCTCAGGGTGCAAATGCGGCGGACGCGGCGGCCATCAAGGAACTTGTCGACCATGCGTCGCGAGCGGAGTTTATTGCCCAGCAGGCCGAGGATCTGGTGGGCCAGTCGATGGGTATCGGCCAGCTCAACCAATACGGAAGCTGGAATGACGCAACCGCTGCGGCGCTCAACAAGTGTGCGGGCATTAAGGCCAGCGAGTACAACGGCCAGTCGACGAGCGGGTTTAACGATTTGGGCCAAGCGCTCGGCAGCTCGCTGAGCTACAAGGCGGCTGACGACGATACTGTCTCTTATACACATCTCCGAGCCCACGAGACGTAGAGGAATCTCGTA
>URWM01000125.1 GCA_900551655.1 uncultured Collinsella sp. | reverse complement strand
ACGAGATTCCTCTACGTCTCGTGGGCTCGGAGATGTGTATAAGAGACAGTCTACAAGGAACTTAATGCCGATCTGGACTGCCCTATTCCCGCCACAGGAGATCTAACGCCATGGGCACAACAGGGCGTCCTGCTTCTCAACACCACGCTCACCGTGCGCGAGCATGCCGCGAACTCGCATGCCAAACTGGGCTGGAGCACGCTCACCGACTACGTTATCGAATGCTGCTGTCAGCTGCCCCAGTCGGTAGTCTTTTTGGCATGGGGCCGCTTTGCCCAGCAGATGGTCGAAGGAAAGCTCGCCGCGACCGGCGCGGGCAAGGCAACCGGCAAGTTCTGCCTGGCTTCCACGCACCCCTCGCCGCTTTCGGCCAACCGTGCCACGGCAGAACTCCCCGCCTTTATGGGGTCGCGTCCCTTCTCGGCGGCCAATCGGCTACTCGAACAGCACGGCTCGACCCCCGTCAACTGGACTTGCCTCGACTAAAAATCGAGACATCAAAAACGCGCCCGACGGCTTTCCATCGGGCGCGTTTCCTACTCGGGCCAAATAAATTGTGTGCGGCCGGCCTCGCCGCCATCGATCAGCAGGCTCTGCCCGGTCATAAACCGGTTGGTCACGCCCACAAAGTAGATCCACTCGGCGATCTCTTGGGCGGTGGCCCAGCGTTTAAGCGGCGTGAGCTCCATAATCTGGCTCCACAGGTGTTCGTCTTCCATCACGCAACGGTTGAGCGGCGCGATGACGCCACCCGGGTCCACACTGTTGGCGATGGCCTGCGGTGCCAGGCGGTTTGCAAGGTTTTTGGTGTAGGCGATAACGCCGCCCTTGCTGGCGGCATAGGCGGGAAACTCCGATCCCGTATGTCCGCTCGCCGACCCCACATTGACCACGGATTTGATTGCCGGCGCCGGCTTGGCGGCAAGCCCCTCTCCCACAAAGGCGTAGCACTCGGTCACGTTGATGGTGCCACACAGGTTGGCGGCGATATCGTCGGCCGAATCCTGCGTACCGGCAACGTTCACGATCACCTGGGGTTCAAGGTCACCTGGAAACGAGTCAGGCTCGCGTACATCAACAATCAGATGGCGGTAGCGCTCGTCTTCGATCGCCGCCGGCAAAAGATCAAAGCCCACAACCTCGTGGCCCTCATCCAAAAAGCGCTGCACGCACGCGGCTCCGATACCGCCCGAAGCGCCCGTGATCAAAACCCGCATACTTGCTCCTTAGGCGGTTGCGTGGCGCTCGAGGTACTCGGAACCCACATTCTCGCGCTCCCAGCCGCGCACGACCTTATAGCCCACGGGGCTCAGGAAGACCTCGCACAGCAGCTCGGCGACAGCGCCGGTCAGCGAGCACATAAGGACCTGTACCCAGGTCCAACCAAAGAACGTGTGGCTTACCACAATGGCAAAGACCAGGTTGTCGATAAACTGGCCAACACCCGTGGACACATAGGAACGGAAGGCAAAGCTCGCAAAGTTATTCTTCTTGAGCATACGGCCGAGCGACTGGTTGAGCGTGGAGTTAACCACGGCAGAGACGAGCATGGCCAGCGAAGAGCCCAGCACCACGTACCAGGTGCCGCCGATGGTGGCGTTAAGGGCGGTGTTGACCTCGATCATGCCCGTGTCGTAGTAGGCGCCCCACATGCCGGGCGTGAGCGAGCATGCCCAAAAGCACAGGCTCACGGCCAGGTTGACCAGCAGCGCGAGGATAGAGATTTTGATGGATGCCTTGGCACCAAAGCGCTTGCAGATCATGTCCTGGCACAAAAACGAAACCCAGCTCACCACAAAGCCGCAATCGAGTGCCAGATACGGCAGGCTGATGAGTTCTTTGTTGGCCAGCAGGTTCATCATGATGACGCTCACGAAAAACAGCGAAACCGTTGCCGCGGGAATGCTCCGCAACAGGACCTTGTAGTCCTCCATGACCTTCTTGATCATTATGTACTCCTTTGGTTTTAGGTTTAACGAGCAGGATATCGGACCCGAACTGCTCGGACGCCCCGGTCTTGAGACGACGGTGGGTATGATAGCCGCTCACACGGCATCAGGCAAGCAAGCGGCGCGGCAGCCCCGCAGGGCCACCGCGCCGATGCGTTAAAAGGCTACGTTGCCAAACTCCGACAGGATAAGGTCGGGGTTGTGGTCGGTTGCCCAATCCACGTTCCACGGACTCGTGAACAGCAGCAGCTTACCGCCGCGCATGTCCTCGACGCGCAGGGTGTCGCGCGTGAGCGAAAGGCCCGGGATATCGATGGTGTCGGGGTCGTTCTGGATCCAGCGGATGTCCGTATAGGGCAGCGGCTGGCGACGAACCTCAACACGGTACTCGGCCTTGAGACGGCGCTCGAGCACCTCAAACTGCAGCACGCCGACCACGCCCACAATAACGCTCTCCATGCCGGCACCCAGCTCGCGGAAGATCTGGATGGCGCCCTCCTGGGCAAGCTCCTCCATACCCTTGACGAACTGCTTGCGCTTGAGCGTATCGACCTGCGTAATGCGAGCGAACATCTCGGGGGCAAACGTCGGGATCTGCGGATACTGCACGTGGTGCTTGCCAGAGCACACAGTGTCGCCGATGCTAAAGATACCCGGATCGAACAGGCCCACGATATCGCCCGCGTACGCCTCGTCAACAATCGCGCGGTCATCGGCCATCATCGACGTGCCCGTGGCAAGCTTGAGCTTGCGGTTGCCCTGCACGTGGAAGGCATCCATGCCGCGCTCGAACTTGCCCGAACAAATGCGCACAAAGGCGATGCGGTCGCGGTGGTTCTTGTCCATGTTGGCCTGGATCTTAAACACAAAGCCGCTAAAGTCGTCACGGCAGGGATCGACCGGCTCGCTGGTAAGCGTATCGGTATAGGCGCGCGGCGTCGGGGCCAGACGCAGGAACTCCTTGAGGAAGGGCTCCACGCCAAAGTTGGTGAGCGCCGAGCCAAAGAACGCCGGGCTCAGCTTGCCACAGGCCACGGCATCCAAGTCGAGCTCGTCGCCGGCACCATCAAGCAGCTCGATGTCGTCCATCAGGTTCTTATGGTTTTCCTCGCCGATGAGCTCGTCCATGGAAGGATCGCCAAGCTCGGCCTCGACCTCGGCGACCTTCTTGGTGGCGTTGGCGTGGCCATCGCCCTCAAAGGCGATAACGCGACGGGTCTGACGGTCGAACACGCCGCGGAAGTTGCGGCCGCTGCCGATCGGCCAGTTCATGGGATACGTATTGATACCCAGAACGTTCTCGATCTCTTCCATGAGCTCAAACGGATCGCGAGCCTCGTGGTCGAGCTTATTCACAAAGGTGAAGATGGGAATATGGCGCAGCGTACAGACCTTAAAGAGCTTTTTGGTCTGGGCCTCGACGCCCTTGGCGCCGTCGATGACCATGACCGCGGCGTCGGCGGCCATAAGGGTACGGTAGGTATCCTCCGAGAAGTCCTGGTGGCCGGGGGTATCGAGGATGTTGACGCAGGCGCCGTTATAGGTGAATTGCAGCACCGAGGAGGTAACGGAAATACCGCGCTCCTTCTCGATGTCCATCCAGTCCGAGACGGCATGCTTGGCCGAGCTTTTGCCCTTGACCGAGCCGGCGGTCTGGATGCTGCCGGTATAGAGCAGCAGCTTCTCGGTAAGCGTGGTCTTACCGGCGTCCGGGTGGCTGATGATCGCGAATGTGCGACGCGACGAGATTTCATCCGACAGGCTTGCCATGCGGATCCTTTCTTGCATTGAGTGCATTACGTCGATGTAACCGCCCTATTGTAGCCGCGAAACCTCGCCATAGGGCACCTATCAGGACAAATTCATCAGTTGGGGCTCGGACGGTGGAATGTCAGCGGTGTTCCGCGACGGTTTGTCTCAATCTGTAACACCTAGAAGGGTTTTTGACCTCCAGATGTTACAGATTGAGATGAACGCACAGGGCGGGCAGCCAATATCTTGATCTGTAACAGTTAGCCAGCAAAAACGGGTCTAGATGTTACAGATCAAGACAAATGAGTGGACCTGTCAACAAAATCTCAATCTGTAACAGATGAACGGGTTTTTGACCTCCAGATGTTACAAATCGAGACAAACGGTCGGACGTCTCAGAAAGATCTCAATCTGTAACAGTTAGCTGCCAAAAACAACTCCAGATGTTACAGATTGAGACAAACGAATGGACAGGCAAATAACGTCTCAATCTGTAACAGTTAGTCATCCTAAACGGGTCTTAGTGTTACAGATTGAGATGAATGAGTAGAGGGATGGACGGCCCCGTAATTTCCTCTTGCGTAACTGTGCATAGTGTATATATACTGTGCTTACCGGTTATATACACGTGTAGCCCAACAGCTAAGGAGCCGCTGTGGACATCATCCTATCCAATTCGAGCGACAAGCCCATCTACGAGCAGATAACCTCGCAAGTCAAAGCTCAAATCCTTTCGGGCACGCTCGCTGCGGGAGCCAAACTCCCCAGCATCCGTGCACTCGCGAGCGATCTTGGCGTGAGCGTCATCACCACCAAGCGCGCCTACGCCGACCTGGAGCAGCTCGGGTTTATCTGCACCGTGCAGGGCAAGGGCTGTTTTGTCGCCGAGGGCAACCAGGAGCTCTTGCGCGAAAACCAGCTCTGTCATATCGAAGAGCTGCTCGCACAGGCAGCAACGCAAGCCGAAACCCTGGGCGTCACGCGCGACAAGCTGCACGAGATGCTCGACCTCGTAGCCCCCGAAACCATGCAGTAGCCATCTGCAAGAAAGGCTATACCATGCAAAACTTGCTAGAACTCAAAGGTGTATCGCGCCGCGTGAGCGACCGCTTTTCACTGCGCGACGTCACGCTTGCCGTGGAGCCCGGCCAGATCGTTGGCTTTGTGGGCGCAAATGGCGCCGGCAAGACAACGACCATTCGCGCCGCGCTTGGGCTTATAAAGCTCGATTCCGGCGAGGCGCATCTGTTTGGACAGCGCTGCGACGCCAACGCGCCCGACGAGACGCAGCGCCACCTGCGCTCCCGCATCGGGCTTGTCCTGGACACGTGTCCCTTCCCCTCCACGCTCAAGGTGGGCCAGATCGAGTCGCTCGTAGGCCCGGCGTACCCCACGTGGGACCGCGAAACGTTCGCCGGATTCATCGACCGATTTGCCCTCGATCCCAAGACGAAGGTCAAGGACCTCTCCCGCGGCATGGGCATGAAGTTGCAGCTTGCTTGTGCGCTCAGCCACAATGCCAAGCTGCTCGTTTTGGACGAAGCCACCGCGGGCCTTGATCCCATGGCGCGCGAGGAACTGCTCGATGAGCTGCTTGCCTTTGTCGCCGACGGTCAGCACAGCGTGCTGCTCTCGAGCCACATTACGTCCTGTCTCTTATACACATCTCCGAGCCCACGAGACGTAGAGGAATCTCGT
>URWM01000124.1 GCA_900551655.1 uncultured Collinsella sp. | reverse complement strand
CCTAAGCCTTCGTCGGCAGCGTCAGATGTGTATAAGAGACAGAAGCCGGTGACGGCAATGATGATGAACACATCGGCAAAGCCTGCGTTCGTGATGAAGATCTTGGAGCCGTTCAGCTTCCAGTGGTCGCCCTCGTCAACGGCGAAGGTCTGCTGGCCCTGAGCGTCGGTACCGGCACCGGGCTCGGTCAGGCCGAACGCGCCGACCCACTCGCCGCTGCACAGCTTGGGCAGGTACTTGGCCTTCTGCTCGGGGGTGCCGTTCTCATAGATGGGAGCCGCGCACAGAGAGGTGTGGGCGGACAGGATAACACCGGTGGTGCCGCAGACCTTGGACAGCTCCTCGACAGCCATGACGTAGGACAGGACGTCACCGCCTGCACCGCCGACGGACTTCGGGAAGTAGATGCCCATCATGCCCAGCTTAGCCATCTTCTCGACGGTCTCCTTGGGGAAGTACTCCTCCGCGTCGACCTTCTTGGCGAGGGGCTTGACTTCGTTTTCAGCAAACTCCTTGTACATCTTCTGGACCATTTGCTGCTGTTTAGACAGAGTAAAATCCATTGATAAAACCTCCATATACTGGGGCCGGGCTATACTGCCCGACCAAACAAACGCGGCCCGGCACGGTTTTGACCGCGCCAGGCGCGTAAGTTACTGAATTACAGGGCGTCGACAGGGGTCTTGGTGCGGTCTGCGTTGTAAACGTAGAAGCCCTTGCCGGTCTTGCAGCCCAGGTTGCCGCCGCGGACCATCTTACGGATCAGCGGGCAAGCACGGTACTTGCTGTCGCCGGTCTCCTTGTACAGAACGTCCATGATGGCCAGGCAGATGTCCAGACCAACAAAGTCGCCCAGCTCCAGGGGGCCCATCGGGTGGTTGGCACCCAGCTTCATAGCGGTGTCGATACCGGCGATGTCGGAGACGCCCTCCATCTTGGCGACGCCCACGACGTGCTCGGCGGCCCACTCGAGCTGGCCCTCCTCCTGCTTCAGGAAACGAGAACCGGGAACGCCGCACTGGGGGCACTTAAAATCCTCGGGCAGCTGGTCGCCGTCGAACTCTTCCACATAACCGCAAACGGGGCAAACAAACTTCATGATTCGATCCTTTCGATCGATGGCGATGGCGCGCTCGTCCGGTCCCGTAAGGGCCCTCTCCGGACGTGCGTCTTGACGAGTTCTATTATCCATAAATGCAACCAAATGTGAAGCCTATTAGGAATGATTTTTAATAAAACAATTTTGAGATATGAAGATGTTGATTGATTAACGATTGCTAGACCTCGTACGACCTCCGATGAGTACAATCGGGCGAGCAAATGTTGACCTATCAACAAATGAAGGAGTTTCCTTTATGCATCTAGCCCGTCGTGCCTGGTGCCGAACATATCAGACGGTTTTTCGCATCGCATTGCCGATCCTGCCCTATACCGAGCCGCGCATTTTAGAGCATGCCGAGGATGTGCCCGCGGTGCTTCAAAAGCGCTCGATCCAGAAGGTCCTTATCGTGACGGATCCCGGCATTGCCCGTCTGGGGCTCACGGCGCCGCTCGAGACGGCGCTCGCATCCAGGGGAATTGGCGTTACGGTCTATGCCGAAACGCGTGCGAACCCCACGGTCTCAAACGTGGAGGAAGCGGCGGCGCTGTATCGCGAGAACGACTGCCGGGCCATTATCGGTTTTGGCGGCGGTTCGGCCATGGACTGCGCCAAGGGCGTGGGCGCGCGCATCGCACAGCCAAATAAGCCCATCAACAAGATGCGCGGCCTGCTGCGCGTCCACCGTCTCTTGCCGCTGTTTATTGCGGTTCCCACTACCTCCGGTACGGGAAGCGAAGTCACACTCGCGGCGGTTATCACCGATGACGAGACGCACTATAAATACCCCATTAACGACTTTGTGCTTATCCCGCGCCTTGCGGTGCACGACCCCGAGCTTACGCGCGGCCTGCCCGCCTCCATTACGGGGCAGACGGGCATGGACGCCCTGACGCATGCCGTCGAGGCCTTTATCGGGCGAAGCACCACGCCCTATACGCGCAAGATGGCGCGACAGGCGGTTCAGCTCATCTACGACAATTTGCTCGAGGCCTATGAGCATGGCGACAACATGCGTGCGCGCCGCAATATGCTTTCGGCGGCGTATAAAGCGGGTGTTGCATTTACCCGCTCCTATGTCGGATATGTGCATGCCATCGCGCACAGTCTGGGCGGCCGATACGGAATTCCGCACGGTTTGGCCAACGCGATCATCCTGCCGCACATGCTTCGCGCTTATGGTGACGCCGCCGCCCCCAAGCTTGCCGATCTTGCTCGCATGGCCGGTCTCGCGCCGGCTAACGCGCAGGACAGTCTTGCGGCCGAGGCCTTTATCGATTGGGTCGACCGCATGAATGCCGCCTTGGGCATTCCAAAATATGTGACGGGCATTCGCCGCTCCGATATTCCGCAAATGGCGGCCCATGCCGATGCCGAGGCCAATCCGCTATACCCCGTTCCACTTTTGATGGATCGGTTGGAACTCGAGCGTATGTACGAGGTCGTCGCGGGTGGTATGTTTGAGGGCGAGAACTAGGAGGGTCCATGAACACCGAGGAAATTGCGCGCATCGTCGGCGACCAGCGTGCCTACTTTAAGACGCACGCCACGTTTGATGTCGATGTTCGACGTCGCGCGCTCGTGAGTTTGCGCGATGCGGTACGGGCCCACGAGGCCGATATTGCCCATGCGCTCAAGACCGATTTGGGAAAGTCCCATGATGAGGCGTATATGTGCGAGATCGGCACGTCGCTTTCCGAGATTCGTCATCAGATCGCGCATGCGGCTCGATGGAGTCGTCCTCGCCTGCATCCGTGTGATCTCGCCAATGCCGTGAGCGTTTGCAAAACGCAAGCCGTGCCCTATGGCGTCACGCTCATCATGGCTCCGTGGAACTACCCGGTTTTGCTAACACTCGAGCCGCTCGCCGGCGCCCTTGCCGCGGGCAATACTGTGGTCATCAAGCCGAGCGCCTATGCTCCGGCATCGAGTGCGGTGCTCAGGCAAATCTGCGAAGAGGCATTTGATCCGCGCCTGGTGACGGTTGTCGAGGGCGGGCGCGCTGAGAACGAAGCGCTGCTCGACGAGTGCTGGGACAAGATCTTCTTTACCGGTAGCGTTCCGGTCGGTAAGCTCGTCATGGAGCGCGCAAGTAAAAACCTTACGCCCGTGACGCTTGAGCTGGGCGGCAAGAGTCCCTGCATCGTGGATGCGACGGCAAACTTGAAGGTCGCGGCGCGGCGTATCGCCTTTGGTAAATGGCTCAACGTGGGACAGACCTGTGTGGCGCCCGACTATCTGCTGGTCGATACGCGCGTGCACGACGAGCTGCTGGGCCTTATCAAGGAGGAGGTCCGTCGCATGTTTGGCGAGCACCCGCTCGACAACGAGGACTACGGTCATATTGTCAATGCCAAGCATTTCGCGCGCGTACGCGGGCTGATCGACCCCGACAAGGTTGTGCTGGGAGGCACGGCGCGCGAGTCGTCGCTCAAGATTGAGCCGACGATTCTAGACGGTGTGTCCCCCGATGACGCCGTGATGCAGGAGGAGATTTTCGGTCCCATCTTACCGGTGCTAACGTTTGAGAGCTTAGACGAGGCCGAGACGTTTATTACGGATCGTCCGACGCCGCTGGCCCTGTATATCTTTAGCCAGGATCGCGCGGTTCAGCAGCGCTTTGTGCGCTACGTGCCCTTTGGCGGCGGCTGCGTCAACGACACGATCATGCACTTGGCTACGAGCCATATGGGCTTTGGCGGCATGGGAGCGAGCGGTATGGGGCAGTACCATGGCCGCGAGAGCTTCGATGCGTTTAGCCACAAGAAGAGCATCGTGAACAAGGCTACGTGGCTGGACGTGCCATTCCGCTATGCCCCTTACGCAAGCTGGAAGCACAAGTTCGTGCGCATGTTTGTGCATTAGGAAATGGCAGGTAATACGAACAAGTGTTCCTATTACCTGCCATTTACGTTAGACTACTGCTATGGGGTACGGATGGGCCAACTCCCTTTAGAAGGGAATTGGTATGAACGTAAGCGATGTTATTTCGTTATTGGCGTTGTTGATCGCGGCTATCGAACTCGGCCTGTTTATCGGCCGAATGAAATAGCCGCCCCCGCGTAAGCGAAGACGGCCACTTCTCACGATGAAAACGTGTATCGGAGTTGGCAAGACCCGCTGCAACGGGTGCCATCCGTACCTCTATCTTATCTGCAAGCGCTCTGTCTCGCAAGCGTTGCGGCAAATGGTTGAAAGGTGCGGGCGGGTGAATCTGTGTCCGTACGGGCTCGTAGACTTCTCAATAAGGTTAAGCGCCGGTTTATCCGGCCGTTAGAGGAGCTGCCATGTACGAGCCTTCGCGTGTTCTTTTGTCGTTTCATATCGCAGGATTTCAGTATGCCGACGGTGCCTTGGTCCTGGGCGATCTTAAGGTTGGCGATAAGCTGACGCTGTGTGCCGAGCGCGATAATCCCCATGACCCCGAGGCAGTTGCGATCTACTACGGCAACACCAAGCTCGGTTATGTTCCGGGAAACGAGGTCGGCCCGCTGTCCTTGATGATGTATTACGGCCACGAGGACGTATTTGAGGCGCGCGTGCAGCAGGTTGCCCCCGAGCGTAGCCCGTGGCACCAGGTGCGCGTTGGCCTCTATGTGGTGGATGCCCGCTAGTCGGTAAGGGGGGCTGCCGTGTTTGATGACGATGACCTGTTCGATTTGACAGATGATCCGTTTGAGTGGGATCTGCTGCTCGATGACGATGAGCTGGAGCAAGATCGTAAAAAGCGGCAGGACAAGAAGGCTCAGGATGACGCTTCGAAAAAGCAAGACAAGCGCCGCCGAGGTCTGTTTGGCGGGCTCTTTGGGTAATTGTCGCATCGCTGCGTCTGTATACTAGACAGGTCTTATACGCGTTGCGAAATGAGGGCATAGACGGATGATGTGGTTTACCGCCGACCTGCACTTGGGCGATACGAATATCTTGCACGACATGGACCGGCCGTTTGGCTCGGTCGAGGAGATGAATCGCAAGGTCATCGATGACATCAATGAGTGCGTGGCTGTGGACGACCGCCTCTATATCCTGGGAGACTTTACCTATCGTTTGCCCCTAGCGGATGCTGTGCGCCTGCGCGAGCGTATCGAATGCAAGAATGTGACGCTCATCCGTGGTAACCATGACGGTGACTGGGAAGATCCCGACGTACTGCAGATTTGGGAAGACGTGCGCGATTACCTAGAGGTTGCTCCCGGCTATGCCAAGGGCCATCGTCTGGTTATGAGCCACTACCCCATGCTCAGCTGGAATGGCAAGGCGCGTGGCGCCATCATGCTGCACGGGCATATCCACAGCAGGGGAGACCGCACCAACGCACGC
>URWM01000123.1 GCA_900551655.1 uncultured Collinsella sp. | reverse complement strand
AGATTCCTCTACGTCTCGTGGGCTCGGAGATGTGTATAAGAGACAGAATGTGAATACTGCGACTTGTCGACACTTGCCGCCCTCACGCGCGTGAGTGGTACGCTCTCGCTTACCGGCTCTGGGCGGTATCGTTTGACAGTTGCGACTGAGACGGGAGCCGTCGCGCGCACGATGATCACGCTGACGCATCGCATCCTTAAGCTCAAAACGGAATTCACCGTTCGTAAATCGGTCTTGCATAAGGTCCGTAACTATCTCATTACCCTGCCCGATCAACCCGACCTGGACAAGGCTCTGGTGCTGCTGGGCATTCTAGACCGCAGGGGAGGGTTCGTCGCTGGTGTTCCCCGACACATCGTTGCCCGTCCCTGCTGCAGGCTTGCCTACATCCGCGGCGCGCTCATCGCGGGCGGCTTCGTGGCCGATCCACGCGGCGATTTTCATTTGGAGATCGCTGTGCAGGGCGAGCAATATGCCAAGGGACTTTGCGATCTGTTGGAGCAGATTGGGGTCCATGCTCGTGTTAATGCACGGCGGGGGTCATATGCCGTGTACATTAAGAGCGCCGAGGAAATCGAGCATCTATTAAAGCTGATTGGTGCCAAGCGCAGCGTTGCCGAGATTGAGGAGGCGCGCGCGGTCAAGTTGGTTAAGAACGATGTGAACCGTCGCGTGAACGCCGAGCTCGCCAACCAGACCAGAAGCGCCGGTGCTGCCCAACATCAGCTTGCGCTTATCGATGAGCTCGAGCAGCGTGGCCTTCGCGATGCGCTTCCGGATGCCTTGGCGGTCTTTTGCGACCTGCGCGAGCGCTATCCCGATCTGTCGCTGCGTGATTTAGGGGAGATGGCTGACCCTCCCTTGTCGAAGTCTGCCCTGTACCATCGCGTTTTGAGGCTTGAAGAGCTCATTGAAGCAAACAGGTAGTTTGAAGTATCGACTTATATACGGATTTAGCTGCTATTTTAGTCTTTAAAACGTTTTAACGTAAATTTGATTTTCAATTTCGAGCATTCTCGTGAAATTCAAGTCAAAAAAAAGGTATATTAGGCGAGTGGTTAGTTTGTGGGCCTCAACGGCGGGCGCTGTAGCTCGCGGGGGCCTTACGAAAGGAGACACAATGGCAGTAAAGGTTGCTATTAACGGCTTCGGTCGCATCGGTCGTCTGGCTTTCCGTCAGATGTTCGGTCATGAGGGCTCCGAGATCGTCGCTATCAACGACCTCACCTCTCCCGATATGCTCGCTTACCTGCTGAAGTACGACTCCACGCAGGGCAACTACGCTCGCGATCACGAGGTCGTTGCTGGCGAGGATTCCATCACCGTTGACGGCAAGGAGATCAAGATCTACAAGGAGGCCGACGCCAACAACCTGCCTTGGGGCGACCTTGACGTCGACGTCGTTCTCGAGTGCACCGGCTTCTACACCAGCAAGGCTAAGGCTCAGGCCCACATCAACGCTGGCGCCAAGAAGGTCGTCATCTCCGCTCCGGCCGGCAGCGATCTGCCCACCATCGTGTACAACGTCAACCATGAGACGCTGACCGCTGAGGACAACATCATCTCCGCTGCTTCCTGCACCACCAACTGCCTCGCCCCGATGGCCAAGGGTCTGAACGACTTCGCTCCCATCGTGTCCGGCATCATGACCACCATTCACGCCTGGACCGGCGACCAGATGCCGCTCGACGGCCCGCAGCGCAAGGGCAACAAGCGTCGTAGCCGCGCCTGCGCCGTCAACATCGTCCCCAACACCACCGGTGCTGCCAAGGCTATCGGCCTGGTTCTCCCCGAGCTCAACGGTAAGCTCATCGGTGCCGCCCAGCGCGTCCCGACGCCGACCGGCTCCATCACCAACCTCTACGCTGTCGTTGACAAGAAGGTCACCGTCGACGAGGTCAACGCCGCTATGAAGGCCTACGCTTCCACCATCTCCGAGACCTTCGGTTACAACGAGGACGACATCGTCTCCACCGACATCATCGGCGAGACCCACGGCTCCATCTTCGACGCCACTCAGACCATGTGCTCTGACCTCGGCAACGGCCAGACCCTCGTTCAGGTCACCTCTTGGTACGACAACGAGAACTCCTACACCTCTCAGATGGTCCGCACCATCAAGTACTTCGAGAAGTTCGTTGCTTAATTTAGCTTTTAGCGAATAGCTCGTTGAGCGTCTAAAGAAGGGCGCGGCCTTATAGGGCTTACACCCTAGGGTCGCGCCCTTTTTATAAGAAATCGTCTGCCGTAATGGGAGGCAGACACGTACGAAAGGTAGAAGCAAACATGGCCTTTACCAAGAAGACCGTCCGCGACATCGATGTCGACGGCAAGCGCGTTCTCGTCCGCGTTGACTTCAACGTGCCTATCAAGGATGGCGTCGTTGGCGACACCACCCGCATCAAGGCTGCCCTGCCCACCATCAACTACCTCGTTGAGCACAACGCTCGCGTCATCCTCATGAGCCACCTCGGCCGTCCCGAGGGCACCGGCTTCCAGCCCGAGCTGTCCCTCGAGCCCGTCGCCAAGAAGCTCGCTGAGCTCTCTGGTCTCGACGTTGCCTTTGTCGCCGACACCTACGGCGAGAAGGCTGCTGAGGCTGTCGCCGCCGTCGAGCCGGGCAAGGTTCTCGTTCTCGAGAACGTCCGTTTTGACAAGCGTGAGAAGAAGAACGATCCCGAGATCGCCAAGAAGCTCGCTTCCTATGGTGACGTCTTCGTTCTCGATGCCTTCGGCACCGCTCACCGCGCCCAGGGTTCCGTCGTGGGCCCCGCCGCTTACCTGCCTGCCGTCGCCGGCTTCCTGCTCGAGAAGGAGGTCGACACGCTGACCGGCATCTTCGCCGAGCCCGAGCGCCCCTTCGTCGCTATCGTCGGCGGTTCCAAGGTTTCCTCCAAGATCGGCGTTCTCGATCACCTCATCGACTCCGCTGACACCCTGATCATCGGTGGCGGCATGGCCTACACCTTCTTCCTGGCTCAGGGCCTGTCCGTTGGTCAGTCCCTCAAGGAAGAGGACTGGGTCGAGCGCGCCGGCGAGATGCTCAAGAAGGCCGAGGAGAAGGGCGTCAAGATCCTGCTCCCCATCGACAACCGCGTTGCCGATCACTTTGGCGAGGACGCTGTCCCCGAGGTTGTCGCTTCCGACGCTATCCCCGACGATCGTGAGGGTATGGACATCGGCCCCAAGACCGAGGAGCTCTACGCCGAGGCCGTCAAGGGCGCCAAGACCGTGTTCTGGAACGGCCCCATGGGCGTCTTCGAGTTTGACAACTTCGCTCACGGCACCCAGGCTATCGCCGAGGCCGTCGCCGAGGCCGACTGCACCTCGATCATCGGCGGTGGCGACTCCGTCGCAGCTGTCAACAAGTTCAACCTGGCCGACAAGATGAGCTGGATCTCCACCGGTGGTGGCGCTTCCATGGAGCTCGTCGAGGGTAAGGCCCTGCCCGGAGTGGAGGCGCTTCTCGATGCCTAATCGCACCCTTCTTATCGCTGGTAACTGGAAGATGAACAACGACGTCGCCGAGGCCGCCAAGCTCGCCGACGAGCTGGCTCAGGCTCTGCCCGAGGTTCCGGCTGGCGTCGAGGTGCTCGTCTGCCCTCCGACCATCGACATCACCACGGTTCATGACCGCATTCAGGCTGCCCCCATCGCCCTCGGTGCACAGAACGTGTACTGGGAGGCCAAGGGTGCCTTCACCGGTGAGTCTTCTTGCGACATGCTCAAGTCCGCTGGCTGCACCTACTGCATCATCGGTCACTCCGAGCGTCGCGACTACTTCCACGAGACCGACGAGGATCAGAACAAGAAGGCCAAGGCTCTCGTTGCCGCCGGTCTTGTTCCCGTCTTCTGCTGCGGCGAGTCCCTTGAGGTCCGCGAGGCTGGCACCTATGTCGAGCACGTCGTGAACCAGGTCAAGGCTGGCCTTGCCGGTCTTGAGATCACCTGCCCCAAGCAGGTCGTCGTCGCTTACGAGCCCATCTGGGCCATCGGCACCGGCAAGACCGCTACCGCTGAGGACGCTCAGGAGGTCTGCGGCGCTATCCGTGAGACCCTCAAGGAGATGTTTGGCGAGGAGCTCGCTAACGGCATCCGCGTTCTCTATGGTGGCTCTGCCAAGCCCGGCAACATCGCCGAGCTCGTCGCCAAGCCCGACGTTGACGGCGCCCTCGTGGGCGGCGCTTCGCTCAAGGCTGCCGACTTCGCCTCTATGGTCGTCAAGGCAGGCGAGTAGGACATATGGCACAGCGTCATCTTCCTGCACTCCTGATCATCATGGATGGTTGCGGCCTTGCTCCGGCCGATGGCGAGAACGCCGTCGCTGCTGCCAAGACGCCCTTCCTTGATAGCCTGTACGAGAAGTACCCCCACACCACGCTCGGCGCTTCGGGCGAGGACGTGGGTCTTCCCGATGGCCAGATGGGTAACTCCGAGGTGGGTCACCTCAACATCGGTGCCGGACGCATCGTGTTCCAGGAGCTTTCGCGCATCAACAACGCCATCAAGGACGGCTCCATCGCCAAGAACGAGGTTTTCGTCAAGGCTATGGACGACGTCAAGGCCGAAGGCAAGACCCTGCACCTCATGGGCCTTATGAGCCCTGGCGGTGTTCATTCTCACATGAACCACGTCGAGGCTCTGGTCAAGATGGCTGCCCAGCATGGCGTCAAGACCGTTCGCGTCCACGCCTTCATGGATGGCCGCGACGTTGACCCGCAGTCCGGTGCCGGCTACATGAGCGAGTTCTGCGCCTTCCTGGCTAAGATCTCCGAGGAGACCGGTTGCGACGCTCGCGTTGCCACCGTTTCGGGCCGCTATTGGGCCATGGACCGCGACAACCGTTGGGAGCGCATCCAGCGCGCCTACGACGTCATGGTCAACGCGTCCGATGCCGATACCGACCCCGTTGCCGGTATCAAGGCCTACTACGAGACGGATCCGCGCGGCGACGAGTTCGTCGAGCCTTTCGCGGCCCACAACGAGGGTATCCACGAGGGCGACGCGGCCATCTTCTTCAACTTCCGTCCCGACCGCGCTCGTCAGATGACCCGCGTGTTCACGGACAAGGAGTTCGACGGCTTTGAGCGCGAGCAGATTAAGCTCTCGCACTTTGTGACGATGACCGAGTACGATCCGACGTTTGACGTCGAGGTCGCCTTCCCCAAGACGTTCCCCGAGAACGTCCTGGCCGACGTTATCGCCGCCAATGGCCTGAAGCAGCTGCACACCGCCGAGACCGAGAAGTACGCCCACGTGACGTTCTTCCTCAACGGCGGCATCGAGGAGCCCAAGGAGGGCGAGGAGCGCGTGCTCGTCGCTTCCCCTAAGGTCGCTACCTACGATCTGCAGCCCGAGATGAGCGCTCCCGAGGTTACCGAGAAGCTCGTCGCCGCCATCAACGAGGATCGCGCCTGTCTCTTATACACATCTCCGAGCC
>URWM01000122.1 GCA_900551655.1 uncultured Collinsella sp. | reverse complement strand
CCCTATGACCTCACCACCAAGACGGTCTCGGGTGCCGACGTGCAGTCGACCGATACCGGATCCAGCGAGTCCGCATCCTCCGATTCGAGCAGCGAGGGTGCAACCTCCGAGGATAAATCGTCCAGCCAGGAGGGCACTATCACCGACGACGACATTAACAAGCTCAATAGCTAGTTATTGCAAGGGGTGGCGTCTCCTAAGCGCTAGGAGAGACACCTCTTCACGGTTTCAACACGCATTGCCGGGCTTTCCCAACAGGGGAGCCCGGCTTTTTTGTTTCCATAAAACTAGCAGGTCAAAGACATTTTTTAGGTGCAAAACCAAAGTCGCCGATGTCCTCCTATAGCGCACTTTGCCACAGAAAAGTGCGAGACTTCGGTATGCGGTATCAAGCAATCGTTATTCGGGTCTTTAGGAATCCGCGTGATTAAATGCACGGCAATGGGTACATAGCCAGTACAGTAAGTCCCCGAGGCAGATTGGAGCCACGTATGGATATCAAGGTTTCTGGACGCAAGACGACGGTAACCGATGCTCTGCGTGCGCATGTGGATGAGAAGATCGGCGAGGCGCTCAAGGTTTTCGATATCGAGCCCATGACGGTCGACGTTGTACTTCGCTATGAGAAGAACCCCTCGAACCCCAACCCGGCAATCGTCGAGGTTACGGTTCGTGCCCGCGGTTCGGTGATTCGCGTTGCCGAGCACGGTGCAGATATGTACGCCGCCATCGATCTCTCCGCCGATAAGGTCACCCGCCAGCTGCGCAAGTTCAAGACCAAGGTCGTGGACAACCGCCAGGGTGGTGCCAGTGCCGCGGATGTCGCGCCGGTCGAGCGCGTTGAGGATCTGGCCGACCTGCTGCTGCCCGAGGAAGAGGACGACCTGCTCGTCCGCGAGAAGGTTATCGACGTCACCCCGATGACTGAGGAGCAGGCGCTGGTGCAGACAGATCTGCTCGGCCACGACTTCTACGTGTTCGAGAACGCGACGACTGGCCTCATCAATGTGGTGTATCACCGTAAGAATGGTGGATATGGCATCATCAAGCCCCGCATCGAAACACTTGACGAGTAAAATACGTTAACTTGCATGAGTTAACGGTTGGCGGCCATCCCATGCGGGTGGCCGCCTTTTTACGTAAGGAGTCGCTTTGATGGACAAGGCCGCATCCGCCGGTCATTCGGACCGTTGCCGCATCGTCGTCGATACCTGCTGCGACTTTAGCCCCGAGGTCGCCGCGAACCTCGATGTCGATATCCTGGGTTTCCCCTTCATTATCGATGGCGAAGAGCGCACGGACGACATCTGGTCGAGCATCACACCCAAGGAGTTCTACGACCGGATGCGCGCCGGTGCCCGCGTGTCCACCTCCGCCGTGTCGCTCGGTCGCTATATCGAGTTCTTTACCGAGTGCGCCAAAGAGGGCACGCCCACGGTCTACCTGTGCTTTACCTCGGCGCTGTCGTCGAGCTACAACTCCGCGTGCCAGGCGGCAGATGCCGTGCGCGCCGAGTATCCCGATTTTGAGCTTTACGTGGTCGACAACGCTCTGCCCTGTGCGACCGGCGCGCTCTTGGCGCTCGAGGCCGTGCGCCAGCGTTCGGCGGGACTGACCGCCAAGCAGCTGGTCGATTGGGCAAACGAGGCAAAGACCTACGTCCACGGTTACTTTACGCTCGAGAGCTTCGACGCACTGGCTGCCGGCGGCCGCATTCCGCCCGCGGCGGCGCAGCTCACGGCAAAGCTCGACGTCAAGCCCGAGCTCTCCTACGACCTGGCCGGCTCGCTGTCGCTGATCGGCGTCAACCGCGGCCGCAAGAAGGCGCTCAAGTCCATCCTCAAGTCGTTCCGCGAGAACTACGTGCCCGATCGCACCATGCCCATCGCCATCATGACGGCCGATGCCGAAAAGGATGGTGACTGGCTCGAAGCCGCCATCCGCAAGGAGGAGGGTTGCGCCGACGTCACGATCATTCGCGGCTCCGTGGGTCCCACCATCGGCTCGCACGTGGGCCCCGGCATGGTGGGCTGCGCGTTTTGGGGTAAGAACCGCGCCGACAAGGCGTCGCTTTCCGACCGTATCGCCCGCCGCGTGCGCGGTCAGTAGGCAAGCGCTGCGTCCGTAATCGCCCTCGACTCACAGCCCAAACGCTGGCACCGAGTATTCAACCTGGTAACAACACCCAACCCAAAAGGAAAGGTTTCATGGCAAACAAGCTCTCTGTCGCATTTATCGGCACCGGAATCATGGGTGCCCCCATCGCCGGCCACATTCTGGACGCCGGCTATCCCGTCACGGTCAACAACCGCACCAAGTCCAAGGCGGCGGCGCTTATCGAGCGCGGCGCCGTCTGGGCAGATACGCCGGCCGATGCCGCGGCGAACGCCGATGTCGTCTTTACCATGGTGGGCTATCCCTCCGAGGTCGAGGAACTCTACCTGGCGGGCGACGGCCTGCTCGCGTGCACTAAGCCCGGCGCGGTCCTGATCGACCTCACCACGAGCTCGCCCGAGCTTGCCCGTGACATTGCCGAGGCCGCCCAGGTTTCTGGTCGCATGGCGTTTGACTGCCCCGTCACCGGCGGCGAGTCGGGCGCTATCGCCGGTACGCTCACGGCTATCGTGGGCGCTACCGAGAACGACATCGCGCCGGTCCGCGACATCCTTGCCACCTTTGCGGCCAACATCTGCTGCTTCGACGGCGCCGGCAAGGGCCAGGCTGCCAAGCTCGCCAACCAGGTGTCGCTGGGCGCCTGCATGGTCGGCATGGCAGACGCCATGGCATTTGCCGAGCTGAGCGGCCTTGATCTGGAGAAGACCCGCCAGATGATCCTGGGCGGTACCGGCAAGTCCGGCGCCATGGAGAGCCTGGCGCCCAAGGCGCTCGACGGCGACTACAAGCCCGGCTTTATGGTCGAGCACTTCATCAAGGACCTGCGCTTGGCGCTCGCCTATGCCGACGATCGCGAGCTTGCGCTGCCCGGCGCCGACGTGGCCTTTACGCTCTACGACATGCTCGATGCCATCGGTGGTGCCAAGCTGGGCACCCAGGCCGTCACGGTCCTCTATAAGGAGGAGGCCGACGCCATCGCCGCCGGTCTGGACTGGTCGCAGTATCGTCCCGAAGAGCACGGTGCTCACGAGGACGGCTGCGGTTGCGGCGAGCACGGCGACGACCATGAGTGCGGTTGCGGCCACCACCATGGCGAGGACCACGAGTGCTGCGGCGGCCACGGCCATGATGATGGCCACGAGTGCTGCTGCGGCCACCATCACGGGGAGTAGCGCCCATGAGCTGGACGTTCGTGGTGCTTGCGCTGGTGCTCTTTCTCTTCGCGATCTACATCGGCTTTTTGTGCGGCCAGTGGGCGTGCGAAAAGCGCGTCATCACCAAGCGCGACTACTGGATTGCCAACTTTGCGGGAGCGGCGGCAGTCATCCTGCTGACCTGGGTGTTCTCGCTGTTCCCGCTGGTGCAGTTTGCGCCGATCGGCTGGCTCGGCGGCTTTATCGCCGGCCTTAAGATGAGCTTTGGCGAGTCCGTCGGTCCGTGGCGCAAACACGACGAGGTCTTTAACGTCAACAAGGCTCACCGCGCCGCCGCCGACGCGGGCGATGCCGAGGAGCGCCGCCGTGCGCGTCGCAATGGCGCGGCCGACCGACAGCTCATCTCGGTCACCGATGACAGCAAGGGTGCTGACAAGCACGCTAAGAAATAGTAAAAAGAGGTAACTATGGCAGAAAACAAAGACGAACAGCTCACCGACGAGGAGCTGGCACAGCTCCAGCTGGCAGAGGAGAACGAGAACGCCGTCGACCGCCTGGTCCAGGAGCTCGGCTGCCCCACGCGCCGCATCCGTCAGTTTGCCGCCCGCGTGCTGCACCTGCTTGCCGAGCGCGATCCGCAGCGCGTCGTGCCCTGCGTGCCCGCGCTGATCGAGGCGCTCGACCGCCCCGAGGCTCAGACCCGCTGGGAGGCTCTCGATGCCCTGGCGGCGCTCGCCACCACCTGCCCCGAGCAGCTGGGCGATGCCTTTGAGGGCGCCGAGACCGCGCTGTTCGATGAGATTTCGTCCACGCTGCGCTATGCCGCCTTCCGCCTGCTGTGCGTGTGGGGCGCCACGAGCGTCGAGCGTTCGCGCGAGGCTTGGCCCATCCTGGACGAGGCCATCCAGTGCTACCACGGCGACCTCGAGTATCGCGACATGCTCGGTTGCCTGTACGAGTTTGGCCGGGGCGAGATTGACGCCGAGGTCGCCGAGAAGCTCGCGCTGCGCCTTAAGTTCGACGCCGAGAACGGCAAAGGCAGCTATCTCAAGGCCCGTTCGAGCGAGATTTGCGAAATGCTTGTTAAACGTTTTGGCCTGGATCTCTCCAAAAAGAAGAAGCGTGCTAGCGTTAAAAAATCTGACGACGCCGAAGACGAGGAGTAACAGATTATGGCGCACGATGTAGTCCTGATTCCCGGTGACGGTATCGGTCCCGAGATTACGCAGGCCATGCGCCGCGTGGTCGAGGCCGCCGGTGTCCAGATCAATTGGAACGTCCAGGAGGCCGGTGCCGGTGTCATGGACGAGTTTGGCACGCCGCTGCCCCAGCACGTGCTCGATGCGGTCGCCGAGACCAAGGTTGCCATCAAGGGTCCCATTACTACGCCGGTTGGCACGGGTTTCCGCAGCGTTAACGTCGCCCTGCGCAAGCGCTTTGACCTGTACGCCTGTGTGCGCCCTTGCCTGTCGCAGCCGGGCGACGGCTCGCGCTTCCGCGACGTCGACCTGGTCATCGTGCGCGAGAACACCGAGGACCTCTATGCCGGCATCGAGTTCGATGAGGGGGCTGCCGAGGTCGAGGAGCTCTCGCAGCTTGTCGAGCGCTCGGGTCAGAAGGCCTTCGCCGCCGATTCCGCTATCTCGATCAAGCCCATCTCCATCGCCAAGAGCCGCCGCATTGTGGAGTACGCCTTTGAGTACGCCCGCCGCTGCGGCCGCAAAAAGGTGACGGCCGTGCATAAGGCCAACATCATGAAGGCGACCGATGGCCTGTTCCTGCGCGTTGCGCGCGAGGTGGCCGCCAACTATCCCGATATCGAGTTCAACGACAAGATCGTCGACGCCACCTGCATGGGCCTGGTCCAAAACCCCAACGACTTCGATGTCCTGGTGCTGCCCAACCTGTACGGTGACATCGTGAGCGACCTGTGCGCCGGCCTGGTGGGCGGCTTAGGGATGGCCCCCGGCTCCAACATCGGTGCCGACTGCGCCATCTTCGAGGCAACGCACGGCTCCGCGCCCGATATCGCCGGTCAGGATATCGCCAACCCCACGGCCGAGATCCTCTCTGCTGCGATGATGCTCGATCACCTGGGCGAGAACGACGCTGCCAATCGTATCCGTGCCGCCGTATCTGCCCTGTCTCTTATACACATCTGACGCTGCCGACGAAGGCTTAGG
>URWM01000121.1 GCA_900551655.1 uncultured Collinsella sp. | reverse complement strand
ACGAGATTCCTCTACGTCTCGTGGGCTCGGAGATGTGTATAAGAGACAGCACCATCACTGCTCGCCGCCCTTGAGAGTCCTGAGGATTGAGATGCCGAGCGTTGTCAACGCCCTGGAAACCATCCTCGAGAGGCACTCGACCAGCGCGAGCGCCGCGACGACCAGAACGAGCGGCGTGGTGACGACGATGGCGACCACGAGGCGAACCGCCTGACAGAACTTGCTCATCGCCCATCGCCGCCCAAGTAGACGCTCTCGAGCTCGGGCATGTAGAAGAGCGTGTCGCCCAGCGTGTAGTAGACGCGCTTGAACAGGGAGAACGTCACGGGCGAGGCGATGTAGTACTCGGTCCCGTTGAACTCGCCAAGCTTCTCGGTTCCCCTCTCCAAGATCTTGATGTTGCCGCGGTTGTCGAGGCTGAACATCTCTCTGATTCGGTACGCGACGCTGTCGTCCGTCTCGACGTAGGAGCCGTCGACGGCCTCGAAGCTGTAGTCGACCTTCTTCTTCATGTCGTCTCCCCTAGCGCTCGTCGATTGCCGTGTCGCGGACCAGCTCGGTGAAGTCCGTCGACCAGCCGATGCCGTTGGCGGTGAAATGCACGGAGGTGTACGCGAAGTAGCGCGTGCCCGCAATCTTGGCGCTTTCCAGAAAGCCCACCTGCATGCTCAAGTGCTCGCTCGTGAAGCCGAACAGGCGGCAGATGCGGCCCTTCACCGACTCATCCGTCTCGCACATGGCGCCGTCGAGGTCCTCGTTCGGCTCGAAGGTGACGCGGTAGTAGCGGAGTTTCTTCCCGATGTTCATGTCGCCCTCCCCTACAGCTCGAAGTCGGAAAAGTCGCGGGCCTCGGCGGGCTCGGCCTCGACCGTGATGGCCTCGGGAATGTTCCAGCCGCCCAGCTCGATGTCGATGTAGTTCTCGTTCATGGTTCTCTCCGTTTCGTTAGATGCAAACTTTAACTTTCCTCTGTTGCCAAAAAAATATCGTCGCGAGTGATGCCGAGGAATGTCAGGACCCTTTCGAGGTCCTTGGCTCGCATCTCTCCGGGATATAGCTCGTAGCGGTCATAGGTCGGTTGGCTAACTCCCAACATCCGCTGAACTGCGACTTTCTTAACCCCTTTGCTCTCGCGAACATCTCGCAGGGTATTCAAGTGGCCTCCTCTCTCTTGCTGAACTAATAGTAAGTCTTTCTTTGCATCGTGTAAACAAAAACTTTTCTAGAATGAAAAGTTTTCTTTTCTAAAATGATAAGTAAAGTTATACATAGGCAAGGAGAGGCCCATGGAAATCGGTAAAAACCTTCGCCGGCTCAGAAGTAGAGCTGGACTGACCCAGCAGGAAATAGCCGACAAACTCGATGTATCGCGAGTTGCCATCGGCCAGTGGGAATCCGAGAAGTCGATGCCGAGGAAAGCGAACCTTGAGCAACTCGCCGACCTCTTCGACACCACGGTAGCCGACCTCATGGGAGAGGACGCCACCGAGACCGCGATCAGCGGCACCTCGCGCATGGTCCCCCTGCTGGGCTTCGCCCACATGGGCGAGCCGTGCGACGAGGGGAACCTCGCCGACGAGGTCGAGGTCCCCGCCTCCATCGCCGACGCGCACCCGCGCGGGTTCATGGTCCACGCGCAGGGCGGCTGCATGGACAACCGCTTCCCCCACGACGCGCTGCTGCTGGTCGACCCCGACATGGAGCCGGTCAACGGCCAGCCGGTACTCGCCGAGACGGCCGACTACGGCGCCGTGGTGCGCAACTACACCCGGGGCCGCTCGACCGTGATGCTCACGGCGGACAGCCACAGCGGCGAGTACGACGACATCCTCGCCGGGCCGGGCGACGAGCCCGTGGTCTGCAAGGGCCGCGTCGTCTGGTACATGGGCGAGCGGGACGAGAGGTAACGGTATGGGGTTCTTCAAAGAGGCCCGCGACGCCTTCGTGACGGCGTGGCACGAGGAGTTCGACGGCAAGGACATGAAGAAGGAGTTCCGCGACGCCTTCATCGAGGGCTGGGAGAACGGGTGGAGCGGCGGCTCGGGGATATACGAGAACGGCCGCGAGGTCAGCAACGCCGAGATGGAGAGGCGGCGCCGGGCGCACGACGAGCAGGAGGCCGCATATATGCGCGAGCAGGTAGAGACGCGCAGGGCGCTCGCGGACGCCGGTGCCAACGTCGAGGCCATCGACGCGGCCCGCGTGCTGGCGGACGCCCGCGACATAGCCGACGGCCTGTGCCGCGCCCGCATCGGGGATGCCGCGAAGCCGTGCGAGCCGCTCATCGACTGGAGGCCGCTCACGAAGACCGGCAAGCTCCCGAAGTGTGTGGCCAGCGCCTCGGCGGTATGGGACCGCCCGAACGGCGACAGCGTGATAGTCCATATGGGCTACACGGCGGACGCGCGACCCTACACGGCAGACGTCCACATATGGACGGCCGGCGAGCGCTACTCATACAAGATCAGGACCGTCGGCGGCGAACTCGCCGTCACGGGCGAGGGGCCGGCATAGCCTCCGAAAACGGAAAAGCCGCCCCGTTCAGGCTCAAATCGACCGCAAGGGGCGGGATTCCATGCGTCTACATCTAGGGAGGTGATGCCAATGAAAGCAAAAAATCTCGGGACCGTAGGCTGATGCCGAGGTCCCGAGACTAAGGAGACGGCCCCTGCACTTTGGAACGTGAGACGGGGCCGGGGTCAGAACCGGGCGAAACGGAGAATAAGCCCGCGATCTGAACGGATCTGATTATATGACAAAGAAGCAGCGCCGCCGCGTCTGGGGCTCCGTGACCGAGATGAGGCGCGGCAAGAAGTACGTCCTGCGCTGGATGCAGAACACGCCGCAGGGCCGCAGGCGCAAGACCAAGACCGTGTACGGCACCTACCGCGAGGCGTGTGCAGAGCTTGACCGCATCCACGTCGAGCACGCCGACGACGCGCCTGTGCCCACCATAGCCAAGGCCTACGAGACGTGGCTCGTCCCCAAGATGGCCGCACAGGTCGAGGCGGGGACGCTCGCCCACAACACCCGCGACCTCGTGCTGCGGTCGTGGAAGAACTACGTCGGACCCCGCTGGGGCGCAATGCCCGTCGACCAGCTCCGCGCCGTCGAGCTGCAGGACTGGCTGCTGACATTGCCCGCCGCCACAGCCGACACCGCCCTGCTCACCCTGCGCAAGGTCTACGCCTGTGTCTCGACCTTCATCCGCCTGCCGCTCGACCCATTCGCCGCCAGTGTCAGGTACACCATGCCCACCCGCAAGACCCGCGAGCGCTCAAAGCGCGTCTACACCCTCGACGAGGCCCTGGGCGTCCTCGACGAGCTGCGCGGCAACCCCCTGGAGCCCGCGTTCATCCTCGCGTGCTTCGGCTCCTGCCGCTCGGGCGAGTCGCTGGGCGTGCGCACCGAGGAGGTACTGCGCTGGGAGCGTAGCGGCACCGTCCTCGCCTCCGCCGACATCTGCCGCCAGATGCAGCAGTCCGGCACCGAGCCGGTGGGCGCCCTCAAGACCGCCAAGTCCGCCCGCACCGTCGTGATCCTGCCGCAAGCCGCCGACCGCCTCGTCGAGATAGCGGCCGCCCGCGCCGCCGAGGGCCGCGAGTGGCTGAGCGACCGGGGCGACGGGCTGCCCATGAACCGCAGCATTTGCAACGACCGCTGGCGGAAACTCTGCGCCGCCCGCGGCATCGAGCACATCCCGTGGTCGAACCTGCGCAACTCGTGGCGTACGATAGCGGAGGTCGAGCTTCGCCTGCCGTGGGACCTCATAGAGATGCTCATGGGCCACGCCCTCCCCGGCGTGTCGGGCAGGCACTACATCCGCCCCACCGCCGAGCAGGTCGTCCGCGCCGCCTTCGACGCGCTTGGGATAAGTTAGGATATTCCCCCGCAAAAGCGCAGGTAGATGGCACGCAGTTAGTTGTGGCAGTATTAAGATTCGCACCTCAAAACCACCGCAAAGGCGACAGACACCTTTGCGGTGGTTTGGATTCGCGCTACTCACCGAGCATCTCTTGGAGCTTGGCTGCCACGGCATGTCCCAAGCTCTCGTGGCTCTCGGGCATCATATGCAGGTAGTCGATATCGCCCGGCTCGGCAAACTCGGCGGCATTCAAAAAGTCGCAGCCAAACTGCTCGGCCACGTGCGCATAGTACTCGCCAAAATGCTCCGAGGCCTCGACGGAATGCTCGTCAAAGTCGGTCATATATACATCGGCGATCTGCGGCTTGATCTTAATAGGAGCCATCAGCAGAATGCGCGGACAAGGCGCGGCGTCGGTCCAGGGAAACGCGCGGACGGCGCGAATCAGCGCCATGGCACCACGGGCGATATCGGAGGCCGTCACGCCAAAGACCGTCTTGCAGTCGTTGGTGCCCAGCATGATCACAATGGCGTCCAGCGGCTTATGGGCCTCGAGCAGCATCGGAAGCGCGCGAATGCCGTTGAGGTTGGTGTCCAGATGGCACATATCGTCGCGCACCGTCGTGCGGCCGTTGAGTCCCTCCTCAATCACATGCCAGCCCTCGCCCAGGTCACGCTGCGCCACGCCGCACCAGCGCACATCCTGCGCATAGCGCACCGCGGTGCCATCGCGCATACCAGCCGGATCATAGCCATAGGTGTTGCTGTCACCAAAGCACAGAACGTTTTTCATCGTAAGCTCCCCACTCAATAAAAAGCCGACGGGAGCAGCCCCCGTCGGCTCGGCACGTCGCATCACGCGCACCGTTTACAGGTATTTGCGCCAGTCGTCGTCATCCTCGTCGTCCTCGGCAGCGGCCTGAGCCTGCTCGGCGGCACGGGCGGCCGCAGCGCGGGCGGCAACCTGAGCATAGGACTCCTCGTTACGCTCAGGAAAGCTTGCCAACACGTGTTCAAACTTGGCAAAGTCCTCATCCCAGCGCGTAGAGGGCACGGCAAAGAACACCTGCTTGACCTTAAAGTCGCCCGACGCAAGCTCCTTACGGAAGAGCTCGGCCACGGCCTCGGCATCAAAGCCGTTATTGTCGCAGCCCCAAGCACCCAGCACGAGCTTCTCGCGACCCAGCTCATCGCAGATGGCAAGGACAAAGCGGATACGATCGCGCAGGGCATCCAACAGGGCGTCGTCGCTCACGCGGTACTCCTGGCGGGCACGCTTGACGTTGGGTGCGGCGGCAACGATCACGTCGGCGTATGCGTGCACGTGGTTGCGGTCGAAGCGCACGGCGGGCACCACCAGCGCACGATTGCGGTAAAGCTCGCAGTTGATGTTGCGGCGACGGTTCTCGCCGTACCACTTGCGTTGCTTGTCGAGCACGTTGTACAGGTACGAATCGGCGCAGAGCGTCGCCTCCTGGCCCAGGTAGCCCTGGATATAACCGCCGCCCGGATTGGTAAACGAGGCAAAGGCAAGCACGGCCATATCGCAGAACTGCGCATAGCCGCGACCGTTATCGAGGATTGCCTGCGTGGCGGAG
>URWM01000120.1 GCA_900551655.1 uncultured Collinsella sp. | reverse complement strand
TCTACACCTAAGCCTTCGTCGGCAGCGTCAGATGTGTATAAGAGACAGCGTATGACCAACCAGGAGCTGGCGAAGGTCGCCAATGAGGTCAGGAAGGGTGTCGTGACTGCGGTTCACGCGGCCAAGTCGGGACATCCGGGTGGATCGCTCGGTGCTGCCGACATCATGACGTATCTGTACTTTGAGGAAATGAATATCGATCCTGCCGACCCTCGCAAGGCCGATCGCGATCGCTTTGTGCTCTCCAAGGGTCACGCGGCGCCGGGCCTGTATTCGGTGCTGGCAAATCGCGGCTATTTTCCCGTCGAAGAGCTCGAGACGCTCCGTCATATCGGCAGCCGACTGCAGGGCCATCCCAACATGAACGACACGTCGGGTATTGATATGTCCACCGGATCGCTCGGTCAGGGCATCTCTGCTGCAGTTGGAATGGCGCTTGCCGCTAAGCACTGGGGCGACGGCTACCGTGTCTACACGTTGCTGGGCGACGGTGAGTGCGAGGAAGGCCAGGTGTGGGAGGCGGCCATGTTCGCCGGCAACCATGCGCTCGACAATCTTGTTGCCGTCGTCGACCACAACGGCTTGCAGATTGACGGCACGATCGATGAAGTCAACTCGGCCATGCCGCTCGCTGACAAGTTCCGCGCCTTTAAGTGGCATGTGATCGAGCTAGCCGATGGCAACGACATGGCGCAGATTGAGGCGGCTTTCGCTGAGGCTCGCGAGGTGACCGGCGCGCCCGTCGCCATCATCGCCGAGACGGTGAAGGGCAAAGGCGTCTCCTTTATGGAGAACCAGGTTGGCTGGCATGGCAAGGCGCCCAATGACGAGCAGTTTGAGCAGGCCATGGCCGAGCTCGCGGCAGCAGGAGAGGAGCTCTAATGGCAGAGGTCAAAAAAGTCGCCACGCGCGTAAGCTACGGCGAGGCGCTCGTCGAGCTGGGCAATGAGCACGATGACTTTGTAGTGCTCGATGCCGACCTGGCAGCCGCTACGCAGACGGGTAAGTTTAAGGCTGCTCATCCTGAGCGCTTTTACGATGCCGGCATCGCCGAGAGCAACCTGATGGGTCTTGCCGCCGGCATCGCGACCACGGGCCGCGTTGCTTTTGCGAGCACCTTTGCAATGTTTGCCGCCGGCCGCGCGTACGAGCAAGTGCGTAATTCCATCGGATATCCGCACCTCAACGTCAAAATCGGCGCCACACATGCGGGTATCTCGGTCGGTGAAGACGGCGCCACGCATCAGTGCTGCGAGGACATCGCGCTCATGCGCACGATCCCGGGTATGACGGTAATCGTTCCCGCCGATGACATCGAGGCTCGCGCTTGCGTGCGCGCTGCCTATGAGTTTGAGGGGCCAGTCTATATGCGCTTCGGCCGTCTGGCAACACCGGTCATCAACGACCACGAGGACTATGAGTTCAAGATTGGTCGCGGCGTGGTCGTGCGCGAGGGGTCCGATGTGACTATCGTCGCATGCGGCCTCATGGTCGCCGAGGCGCTTGAGACTGCCGAGGCGCTCGCTGCCGATGGCATCGACGCCGAGGTCATCAATATGCATACCATTAAACCGCTCGACGAGCGCCTGGTGGTCGCCAGCGCAAAGAAGACCGGTCGCGTGGTCACCGCCGAGGAACATTCGATTATCGGCGGTCTTGGCGAGGCCGTTGCCTCAGTGCTTTCGGAACAGCATCCGGTGCCGATGCGTCGCGTCGGCGTGCGCGATGTGTACGGTGAGTCCGGCCCTGCGGTTGATTTGCTGCATAAGTACGGTTTGGACGCCGACGGCATCGAAGCCGCGGTCAGGTCCGTGTTGTAAGGAGGGCTCTACATGGGATTTGTATCTGCCAACCAGGTGACGATCGGGTATACCGCCGCCTCGCGCGAGGACGCTCTGCATTATTTGTCCGAGCAGGCTGTTGAGCTTGGCTTTGCCGATGACGCGTCCGCTGTTGAAGCCGCGTTCATTGCTCGCGAAAACGAGGCCGAGACTGGCCTCGTCGCCGGGTTTGCCGTTCCGCATGCCAAGAGCGATGCGATTCATACGCCGGGTGTGGCCGTGCTCAAACTGTCCGAGCCTGTTGAGTGGCCGAGCTTCGATGGAGTGCCCGTCGATGTTGCGCTCGCGCTGTACGTGCCCGCCGGCGAAGCTGGAACCACGCACCTGCGTCTGCTCTCCAAGGCTGCCGTGATGCTGATGGATGCCGGTTTCCGTGACAAGGTGCGCGAAAGCACCGATCCTGTCGAGATTGCCGAGCTCATCAACGCCGGACTCGAGGGCTAGAACGAGCTCTCCGTTCCATTAATCGATCCTTCTCCAAGGAACAGGGCCACGACGCCATATAGGTGTCGCGGCCCTGTTCGCGTTTCCCCAGATAAAAACTGCCAAAATAAACCTGTCCCTTATTGGCACGCCTGCGGGTCAATGCACGTCAAACGAAGTTGCGGTGGAATAGTTCCTGTTTATGCCCGATAGGCTGCAAAACAGGAACTATTCCACCGCAACTTAGGGTGCGGTTGGGGCGTATGCGTTTTGAGGGCAGGACCCATGGTTAGAGAGATTGCGCTCGTCTCTCTAAATGTCTCTCTAAAACAAGGTGCTTATCTCTCTAAAGTTAGAGAGATATACGAAACTTTAGAGAGATAAATCTATTGTTTTAGAGAGACGGAATGCCAAATCTCGTCCGTCCGTTACCATCTGCCAAAAATGGCAGATAAAGGACTCATCGAAGTAATGGGTTCATCGACGAGCCGCAATCGCCGATATCGGAAGAAGTAGATGCAGCCGGGTCGCCCCTCTAGTGTCTCTCGAAGTTGGATGGATGCTAGAGGGGCGATTGTCTTGCGATATTTCCCCAGATAAAACCTGCCAAAATAAGCCTGTCCCTTTTTGGTAGGTCAGTTAACGCAGTCCAGGTTGAGCATATGCGAGCGAGCGGGCTCCGGGTGCGGCAAGGTGACGTGAAACAAGCGGGCGCTGACCTTTTGGTCGCGCCCGTGAAGTTGAGCGTCAGATTGCCGTGCCCGGAGCCCGCGCAGCGCCGAGCAGTTACGCCGTTTGTAAAACGGCGTAACCTAAAGGTTCATGTTGCCGTGGATGTAGGGGGTGACCTCGGGGGAGATGTGACCGCAGCCCAGCTCGCGCAGCGCGGACTCGATGGCGGCGGGCAGTGGGGCCTTGCCCTTGCTGTCGACGGCGGTACCGCCGAGGGCGGCGATCTTGGCGACATCTGCGGGCGCGGCCTCGATATGCATGCAGCCGCCGACCAGGCGTGCGCGAACCTGCGCCAGGTCAAGATCGTGCAGGTAATCCTCGCAGGCGCGAATCAGGTCGACCTTGTCGCGCGTAAGCTCCTCGCCTGTGGGAACGCGCGTGGCAAGACAGGCTCCCGCCGGAAGGTTCCAAACGGGATAGCCCCATGCGCGCAGCAGCTCGCGCTCTTCGTCCTTGGTAAAGCCGACCTCCATAAGGGGCGAGCGTACGCCGAGCTCTTCTGCCGCACGCATGCCGGGGCGGTAGTCACCGCGATCGCTTCCATTGCTGCCATCGATGACGGTGGGAAAGCCGAGCGACTTGGCGTGGTTGACGATGGCGGTAAAGCCAGCGTGCTTGCAGTGGTAGCAGCGATTGGCATCGTTGCAGGCTACTTGGGGGAGCTGCAGCTGATCGACCGAAAGATTGAGCACGGGGAGCTTAAAATGCGCCCCTTCATTGGCTTGTCCATCAACGGACCGCTCAAACGAGGCCTGTTCGGGCGTGCCGATGAGCGGCGTGGTGAGATGGACAAGGAGGGTATTGGTAGGCATGATGCGGGCGCATACGGCGGCCAAAAAGCTGCTGTCGACGCCACCGGAAAACCCGATAGCCACGCGCCCGTATGCCAAAAGCAGCTGTTCGAGCGCCGATAGCTTGTCTTGAAGCTCCTCTGCGGGTGCCGTGGTGTCTAAAATCATGAAACGTTCCTTACCATTGAGTACTCGGTCGAAAACTATAATCCTAATGCGTTACTTGCCATAAGTCTTCTATCTATGTAACGAAAGTGCAATATGCTATATACGTTATATACAAGTTTGTAAGTGCGGTAGAGTGGCAGTAATGCAATCCGGCGAGGGGGACCGATATGATCAAGGCTGTTATTTTTGACATGGATGGAACGCTGGTCGATACCGAGCGTTTGGGCATTAAGGCATGGAAGGCGGGCGCTGCCGAGTTGGGGGTCGCGATTGATGATGCGCTGATCCATCAGTTTATCGGTCGCACGCTACCCGATGTTATGGACATCCTCGACAAGCATTACGGCAGCCACGAAACCACTGAGGCAGTCTATGTCCGCCACAAGGAGATTCGCGACGAGATGGTCAAGACCGAACTGGAGCTTAAGGCCGGCGCCGCCGAGTGCATAGACGAGCTGCTGGCTGCGGGCTATCACGTGGGCCTAGCGACGTCATCGCGCCATGTCACGGCCGAACGCAACCTTAAGATGGTCGGTCTTTTTGACAAGTTTGAGACGGTGACTTGCGGCGAGGACGTCGTGCACGGCAAGCCCGATCCCGAGATGTATCTGCTCGCCTGCGAGCGCGCGGGCTTTGCTCCCGAGGAATGTGCCGTGGTCGAGGATTCGCGCAACGGCTGCGTCTCGGGTATCACGGCCGGCTGCCATGTCTTTGCCGTGCCCGATATCGTGCCGCTGCCGCAGGACGTGGTGGATGGCTGCGAGGTCGTGCTCGACACGTTGTTCGATCTGGCGGCGGCGGTCAAGGCCGTACGCTAGACAATTGCGGCGTTGAAGCGAGCGATTACCCACGTTTGTGCTTAAGCAAAAGGGGCCCGGCAATGGTCGGGCCCCTTTTGCTTAAACGGCGACTTAGCATACTTGCGGGCGTGCTATAGATACGCGCCGAGGTTGATGGCCGTAGCGTCGGTCTGGGTGCTTGCCTGGGTGCTGGCGCGCTCCAGTAGGAACGGCCGCACGAGTTCTTGGCGGTTGATGTCCTCCGCGGTGGTGGCTGCGGTGACGGTGCGCGCTGCAGAGCCGACGTGGATATGCTTGGTCTTTGTCGGGACCTTGTTCTCGATTTGCTCCATGAGCAGTTGGACACCCTTGCGGCCAATCTCGTAGCCCGGGGGCGCTACCGTAGTGAGCGGGACCGATCCGCTCCAAGCGAGCGGGTTGCCGTCGCATCCGGCCACGCGAACCTGCTCGGGGACGGAGACGCCTTTGTCGACCAATGCCGAGATAACGCCCGAGGCCAGCACGTCGGTCAGGCCGACGACAAAATCGGGGCGTTCGTCGGCAGGGCGCCCGGCAATCTGAGCACCAATACTGTAGCCGTCGGCTGCGGTATTCCACTCTCCGGCGTCAATGACTTCAATTTTGATATCGGGATGCAGGGCGAGAGCCTTGTGAATGCCAAGTACGCGCAGGGTGAGCTGCATGAATGCCGCTCTGCCCACAACGGTGATATGGCGTGCGCCGCGGGCGATGGCGAGCTCGGCGATAATGCGCCCCTGCGCCTCGTTGTCGGCCGCTACGTAGTAGCTGTCTCTTATACACATCTCCG
>URWM01000119.1 GCA_900551655.1 uncultured Collinsella sp. | reverse complement strand
TATAAGAGACAGGTACATGTACGGATGAATATGGGAGGTGTTCGGATGAAGTTGATATTCAAGGCCCGCGACAAACTTAACCCCCGCCCCCAGCCCCGGAGACCCTCCCTGCCGTCACATTATTCAACCAGTTTTGCAGGCGTGCGCCGCTGCGCGGCTAGCCCGCGTGCTCCTCGGCGGGGTTGGTCTGATGGATCTTGTTGAACTTCCGCCTTTGGCTCATAAAAAACGGGGGATGCGTTGTGCATCCCCCGTTTTTGTTGCGGTTACTCCAGGTCAATAAATTTGGTGCTCAGGATCTTGCCGTCCTTGACGAGCATTCTGGCCATGGTGGGGCCTCGGCTGCCTCGGGGGTAGCTGGCGCTGCCGGGGTTGAGGACCAGGCAGCGGCCTACTTGGGCCTCTTTAGTTACATGGGTGTGACCGTTGATGGCTACGTCTACGGATCCCACCGGAAGGTCTTCGCGGTAGTGGGCTACGGCGAATTTGAGGCCTTCGTAGGTGAAGATGGCCAGACGGTCTACATCCGGGCCGTAGTCGCGGTAGTAGTCGTTGTTTCCTAGGACCGCTCGCACGGGGGCGATGGTGCATAGATGCTCGTAATCCATCTCTGAGGTGAGGTCTCCGGCGTGGATGATCAGATCTGCGCCCTTGAGCTCGTCCAGAAGCGCGGGCGAAAGATAGCCGTGGGTGTCCGAGATGATGTCGATGCGCTTGGCGCTTGCACTGTTCATGGGATCCCTTCTGCAAAACCGATTCGACGTATATACAAAAAGCCCCACGGCTCCGCAGACAATTGGTCTACAGGGCTGCGGGGCCAGTGTGCTAGAGGCTCAGGGCCTTCTTGAGCGGCACAACGCGGCGGCGCGAGACCGGCACGCGTTCGTCGACGCCCGTAATGCCCAGTTGGATAGCGCCCGAGGGCACCGTCTCGACATCTGTGACGCACGCCAAGTTGACGATATAGCGGCGATGAACGCGAAAGAAGCCAAAGTCGCAAAGCTTGGCCTCGAACTGCGCCAGCGAAGTCGTCGATAGAAAACGATCATCGACGGTATAGATACAGGAGTAATCGTCCTTGGCCATGATGAAGCGAATGTCATCCACGGGAATGAGGACCTTACGGCCGCCCTTTTCCACCGGAATGCGCTCGATGGTGGCTTTGCTGTCCGTGACGGGCTTGGCGTGCTGCATGACCTTCTCGATCGCGCGATCCAGGCGCGCCTCCTCAACCGGCTTCATTAGGTAATCGACGGCATCTACGTCGAACGCCTCGACGGCATGATCGCTATACGCGGTCACAAACACAATCGCCGGCGGATTCTTAAGCTTATGCAGCGCCTCGGCAAGCTGCAGACCAGAAGCACCGGGCATCGAGATATCGAGAAATACGACATCGACGCGGCTTTCCATTAACATCTCAATGGCGGAGCGGACGCTCGACGCCTCAGTGATCGTGCCGATCTTGCCCGTCTGCTCGAGCAAGAAGCGAAGTTCCGAACGGGCCGGGGCCTCATCATCCACAATCATCGCACGCAGCATAGGGATTAAACCTTTCGTCAACAAACTACGCTGGGCATCCGCCGCTTGGCGTTGAGCCCATAGCCTTTTATTTTACTCTTGTATATCAAAGATGCTCTCTGACAAATCAAGATGCAGGAGCACTTTGGTGCCCTTGCCCGGCGCCGATTCGACGCGCGTATAAGAGTGCGGTCCATAAAAGCGATGGATGCGCTCAGAAATATTGTGCATGGCCACGCCGGCGCCGCCGCCTTGCGGGGAACTGGCATCGGGGCGGGCGGAGCGCTCATCAAACAGCCTGGCGGCGGTGCCCTCGTCCATGCCCACGCCGTTGTCGGCCACGGCAATCAGGATTGCGTCGTCGCCGTCTTGATGGACGGTCACATCGATCTGCAGGGCATCGCCATCGCCCATGCCATGCCGCACGGCGTTCTCGACGATCGGTTGGATTACAAAAGCTGGGACCAGCGTGTCCTCAACATCCTCCGAGACATCGAAGGTCGCCAGTACGCGGTCCTCGCCAAAGCGCGCCTTCTCAAACGTCAGGTAGCGCTTGGTCTGGGCCACCTCGCGCGAGACCGGGATAAGCGACCCCGAGTTGTCGAGCGTGGCGCGGTAGAACGACGAGAACTCGCGCAGCAGCTCGCGGGCGCGCAGCGGATCGGTGCGCGCAAACGACGCGATGGTGTTGAGCGTATTGAATAAAAAGTGCGGATTGATCTGCGCCTGCAGGGCGCGAACCTCGGCACGGGCCGTGAGCTCCTTTTGCACCTCGAGCTCGTGGATGGCGAGCTGCGTGGACAGGATCTCGGCAAAGCCCGAGGCGAGCGCATACTGGGTACGGTCGACGGCGCGCGGGGTCTTGTAGTAGAACTTGAGCGTGCCGACGGTGCGGTCACCCACCTTGATGGGGGCGATGATGCCGGCAGGGACCTGGTTATGCGAGCCATCCGAGCCGACGACGTCCACCACACGGTTGAACGACTGCACAATGCCGTGCTCAATGACGTAGCGCGTGGCAAGCGTGTGGATGGGCGAATCGGGCAGCAGCTTTTCCTCGAACTCGCCCGCGCAGGCCAGCACGTTGCTCTCGTCGGTGATGGCAACGGTCATGGCACGCGTCTCGGGCAGAATACGCTGGCACACCAGGCGCGCCGACTCCTGCGTCAGGCCGCCCTTAATGTCCTCGAGCATGGCCGAGGCAACCGAGAGCGTCTCCTCGGTGTACTGGGAGCGCACCGAATCGGGGTTGAGCGTCAAGAAGATAAAGATGCACAGGAAGATGCACAGCAGTGCACAGGCGATCACCGTGGCAATCGGTTCGATGCCGGTCGCCAGGGCAAAGATAAAGTACGCCAACACGCAAACGGCGCAGACGACGGCAATGATGCGAAAGATTGAAATTGAATCATCGCGCTGGGCGCGGCGGTCGATCATTCAGCCCCCTCCAGGATGCTAATCAGTTGTGCGTCGCGCCAGAGTTCGTCCATGATCTTGGGCCAGAAACTCTGAAAACGCAGGTAGCTTGCGGCGTTTTGGCGAGCATAGGTCTTTGCCTCGTCAATGCCATGACGCCAGATGCGCAGATATCCCTCGTGCTCGCGGGTAAACATGCTGCGAACCATGGCGGTCTTGCGTACGCGGTCGTCGAGCTCGCGCGAGATCCACGGACCCGGATAGGGCATGAGCGATGCCGCCGTAACGGGAATGAGCTCCTTTTGGTGCGCGGCAAACGTCAGCTTGGCCCGTTCGTAGTACCAGCGGTACACGTCCTGCATAAAGCGCGGCGAGCGCTTCTCGGACTCGGGCGGCAGGTGGCGCACGGTCCACTCGTTATCGAACCACACGTCGTAGCCAAACATACGCATGTTAAACAGGTAGTCCAAGTCCTCGCCGCGGGTGATAAATGGGTCGAAGGCCACGCGCGTAAAGGCGCGGGCGTGCAGGGCCATCAGGCCGCCGCAAACGTAGTTGGAGCGCGAGATGCGGGTGCCCGAGAGCGCCTTTTTCATCCAGCGATTGAACTCGATACGCTTGGTCCACCAGCGATGGCAGATGCCCACCTTGTCCGTGGGAGCCAGCGGCGACCCGTCGCGATCGTAAAAGTACCCGCTCTTAACCAAAATCGGCAGGCCCTGACGCGTCTGCTGGCCCAGCGCATAGGTCGCGCGTTTCATAAAGTCGGCATCGATGACGATCTCGTCGTCATCCAAAAACACGACCGCGTCGTGCCCCAGCACCGCCGCGCAGGCAAGACCCATGTTGCGGATGGCGCCGTAGCCGCGCAGGCTCACGCACTCGCCCGAACCCTTGGGCGCGATCTGCGCCACGCGGTCGGCAACACGCGATGCCTGAGTGTTGGTGACCACGGTGACCTTGAGCGTAGGGTGTGCGTTGACGATTTCGTGCACGCGACGGGATACGTCGACCGTGGCGGAAACCGGACAGACCACCAAAAGGATGATGCGCGGAATATCGCGCACCTGCTCGAGCGAAGTCAGGCAGCGATCGAGTTCCGGCTTGGCGGCGTTGAGCGACGTTGAGTGGTCGTAGGTGCCGGGAGCGTTTGTATGGGTATCATCGCCCGCCCAATATGTTGGGATCACGACCGTGGCGTTCATACCTTTACCCTCCTTGCAGCACAAAAACGGGGCGCCGCCAAACACAGGCGACGCCCCGCGACCTAGCTGGTTCCATCATACCCACTTGGGCCAAACATTGTTTGGAAGTCAGAATGATTTATGCGGCTACTTCCAAAAGAGTGCTGCGGATAGGCACAATTGCCGCCCCCGCGCTTGGTTGCCCTACGCCGCCGCCTGCGTCATGCGGGACAGACGAACCAGCAGCATAAAGCCAACCACCAGCAGCACGCCGATGGAAAGGACGCCCAGCGATGGGTTGCCGGTCAGCGAGGTGACGACCGAAACCAGGAAGGTGCCCATCACGCTTGCGTAGCGGCCAAAGATATCAAAGAAGCCGTAGTACTCGTTGGACTTTTCCTTAGGGATGATGCGGCCAAAGTAGCTGCGGCTGAGTGCCTGCACGCCACCCTGGAACAGGCCGACCAAAATGGCGAGCACCCAGAACTCAAAGGCGGTCTTTAAGAAGAACGCGGCAAAGAGCACGATGCCCATGTAGGCGGCGACGGCCACCATGATCATATTGAGCGTGCCCACGCGGCCGGCGAGCTTGCCGTAGATAATGGCGGACGGGAAGGCAACAAACTGCGTAACGAGCAGCGCCAGCACCAGCTGGGTCGAATCGATGCCCAAGGCCGAGCCGTAGCTGGTTGCCATGGAGATGACCGTGTGGACGCCATCGATATAGAAGAAGAAGGCGATCATGTACAGAAGGATGGTCTTGTTGCTGGCGATCTCGCGCATGGTATGCCCGACCTCGGAGAACACACCGCCCACAATGTGGCCGAGCGTGTCCTCGGGACCGCGCTCGCGACCGTACTTTTGCTTATAGGTGCGAATGAGCGGCAGGGTAAAGATGAGCCACCAGGCACCGGTGATGACAAACGACAGACGCGTTGCCAGCATGGTGGGGACGCCAAGAGCGGGGCCACCCATGATAAGCGCCAGGCAGATGATGAACGGCACGGTGGAACCGATGTAGCCCCAGGCATAGCCCGAGCTGGACACGGCGTCCATGCGCTCGTCGGTAGTAATGTCGGGCAGCATGGCGTCGTAGAACGTCATAGAAGAGTTAAGGCCGATGGTGCACAGCACGTACACGGTCAAAAATGCCATGGCGGACATTGGGATAGCCTGCGCCAGGCAAAGCACCAGGCCCGTGAGGAAGAAGCCCAAGAAGAACTTGATCTTGTTGCCGGCGTAATCGGCAAGCGCGCCCAGAATGGGCATGAGCATGGCAATGACCAGCGAGGCGATCGTCTGAGCGTTACCCCAAGCGACCACCAGGTCTGCCGAGGAAGCACCGGTATTGATGGCGTTAAAGTAGATGGGCACCACCGAGGTATTGAGCAACACGAGGGCCGAATTGCCCACATCGTACATAACCCAGTTACGCTCGAGCTTGGTGTATTTCATGGACA
>URWM01000118.1 GCA_900551655.1 uncultured Collinsella sp. | reverse complement strand
CTGGCGGCTACAAGACGCTCACTGTAAGTGAGAACAGCCTACTTGCCGGCATGGCCGCCACCATCAACGAGGCTCTCGACGGCGCCGCCCCCACCATCACCTGGACCCCGAGTCTGAGCGCTCTTTAACCGTCTCCCTTTGAGTTGCGGTGAAATAGTTCCTAAATAAGCTGGTAAACGGTATAAACAGGATCTATTCCACCGCAACTTAGAGCCCCGCCGGCGTGTAAAAGAAACGAGCCCGCATCCCTTGGGGACACGGGCTCGAAAGCTCCATATGGTAGGGGCGGTGGGACATCCGCGCATTTGCTGCGCAAATACGCACCGGCTTCGGCCGCCTGTCGGCGCCCTCGCCGGCTCGCTACGGACGCTGCGCGTCCGCTTAACGCTCGCCCCCTCGCGGGTTCGAGCCCCACCGGCATCTAGAAGAAACGAGCCCGCATCCCAAAGGAATACGAGCTCGTAAGCGTCATATGGTAGGGGCGGTGGGACTCGAACCCACAATCCTTGCGGCGAGAGATTTTAAGTCTCCTGCGTATGCCAATTCCGCCACGCCCCCGTAAGACTAGAAGTCTAGCACAAGCCGTCCGTTACGCGTTGACGGCCATCGAGTGCTGGCCCGACTTTTCCAGGAACTCTTGGAACTTGGCCTCGTCGCCTTTGTTCTTGTACTGCAGGGCCAGCAGGTATTCCAGGCGGCAGCTCTTGACCTTATCGTCGCCGGCCTCCTCGAGCATGCGCTCCAGCTCGGGGATGTCGTTGTGGCGCTTGAGGATCATCGTGTCGTACATCAGCTGGCATTCGTGCGCGACCGCCTCGGCCTGGCCGCCCTCAAAGCCCTTGATCTCGTGCAGCAGCTCCTTGGACTTTTTGCGGTCCTCCTGGCCAACGTAGTAGTTGAAGGCCTTGATTACCAGATCGACGCGCTGCATTTTGGGCAGGTTAAGGCCCAGCAGCAGGTCGAACATCTCGTCGGCGCGCTTATGGTCCTCGCGCAGCAGATAGGAGTTCAGGCGCAGGTAGTCGCGGTTGTAGCGCGGGTACAGCATGCTGGTGAGTTTGCCGTCGAGCAAACGATCGAACTCGTCCCACTGCTTGGCGGCCATCAATTGCTGCAGGCGTTTAAACGTGGTGCGTTTTTTGACGCTAAAGAACACCGACACGGCGATGCAGATGATAACGACGGCGGTCCAGAGGGTGCGGGAATCGGGCATTTCAGAGTCCTTAGTCGCTCGTAAAGCGAGCGGTATGACAACACGTACTAGATGTATTATACGCAGCGCGCAAGCAAACTGGCATAAAAGCTCATCGAGGCCGAGTGCCATCGCTCGCTGCGGTACACTTACCTAAAGTAAACCTCGAAGGGAGACATTACCTATGAAGAAGATCGTTTTGGCTTGCGGTGCTGGCGCTGCTACTTCCACGCTCGTTGCCCAGAAGGTCGCCACCCTGCTCGACGCCAACGGTTATGCCGACAAGTACGAGATCGTGCAGTGCGCCATCTCCGAGGCCAAGGATTACTGCGACGAGGGCGCTGACCTGCTGATCGCCACCACCGTTGCCCCCGAGGGCCTCACCTGCCCGTACGTGAGTGGCGTGCCCTTCATGACCGGCATGAACCGCGTTGCCGCCGAGAAGGCCGTTCTCGACGTCATGGCTCAGTAGGCGCTGACTGCATGAGTGAGCAGAACGCCAACCCGGTAGAGCTCTTTGGTATGCGCGTTGCCCATGTGGGCATTAACGCCACCGACCCGGCAGACGCCCTGGAGATCGCGGAGCTGTTCTCGACGATGATGGGCCTGCCCGTTATCGAGACCCCGGTTTCGTACTTCAACGATTCGCTGGTCGAGGTCATGAAGCAGAACGGTCGCGGCACCAAGGGTCACATCGGCTTTGCCGTCAACGATATCGATGCTGCCGAGAAGTGGTTTGCCGAGCGCGGCCTCGAGGTCAACGAGGAGTCGCGCGCGCTGCTGCCCGACGGTGGTACCAAGCTCGTGTACTTTAAGCGCGAGTTCGCCGGTTTCGCCGTGCACCTGTGCCGCGAGTAGCGCACAAGCTGCCATAGCTGGCAAAAAGGGATAGGGCCGCGTGGCCCTATCCCTTTATTTTATGCCGAGGGGCTTCCTACCGCGGCAGGCGAATCGTAAAGCGGCTGCCGACGCCTTCGACCGAGGTCACGCCGATGACGCCACCGTGGCTATCGACGATCCACTTGGCAATGGCGAGTCCCAGACCCGAGCCCTGCGTGCCGGCATCACGTGCGTTGTCGGCACGGTAGAACCGCTCAAACGCGTGAGCTGCGGATTCCTGGTTCATGCCGATACCCTCGTCCTCAACACTTATGTCGATCGCGCCCGTTCTCACATCCGGCATCACGCCAAACGTGATGGAGGTGCCCGCGTCCGAATACTTGGCGGCGTTTTGCACGATTACGCGCAGCGCCTGCTTCACGAGCGCCACGTCAACCGGCGCGTTGCAGCGTGGGTCACTGGCAAGTGCGGCGTCATGCGCCAGTCGATACGTGTGCCCGGTATCGATCATCTGCGATTCCTCGCAAACCTCACCGACGAGTGCGGCCAAGTTGGTATCCACGCGGCGTAGTACGGTGCGACCGGCATCGCCGCGCGCCAAAAATAGCAGCTGCTCTACGAGCTCCTGCATGTGTTCGCTTTCCGCCTTGAGCGAGGCGATGGATTCCGCCAGCACGTCCGGGTCGTCTTTGCCCCAGCGGTCGAGCATGTTCGCGTAGCCCTGAATCACCGCGATGGGCGTGCGCAGCTCGTGGCTTGCATCGTTGACAAAGCGCATCTGCTGCAGCTTGGCCTCTTGCATCTGACGCAGCAAGCGGTTGAGTGCAACCTCGATGCTCGCGAGGTCGGCGTCGCCGGTGGTGACGCTTGGCGAATCGACGCTTGCACGCTCGATGGCTTGCTCCAGCGTTTCCATCTTGCCGCCGGCGAGCTGCATACGACTGAGCTCGTCCACGCGAAGTGCCAGATCGTTGAGCGGTGCCATGGTGCGGCGCACGCGACGGGCGCCGCCGAGCATGTTGAGCACGCTGACAATCTGCCAGCCAACAACAACGATATAGAGGGGCCACAGTGCAACGAGGTCCTGCGCGAGGGGGAAGGTCTTGGTAGTGCGTGCGAGCTCAACGGTGTAGGTAAGTGTGGTCAGATCCCAGCCGCGCGCGGGCGTCAGCGACATACTGCGAACGGGCTCGCTGGGGATCCAGCCTGCGGTAAACGTGCCGGCGGGCAACGTCTGGTTATAGCCATAGACGAGGATCGCTGCCGCAATTACCAGCAGCAAGAGGTCCAGCCAGACGTAGCTCATCAGGCGCCGCCACATGTAGCTCCAGTTGATGGCGCGGGCGATGGAGGTGACGCGCTTGGTTTCGGCGTTACGCGTGGCAGACATAGCCCACCCCGCGAACGGTCTGGATGATGCGGGCGCCGCCGGCGTCCTCGATCTTGGCGCGCAGGTGCGCGATGTGCACGTCGACGTTGTTGGTGTCGCCCACGTATTCGTAGCCGAGCGCCTCGTGTGCGATGCGCTCGCGCGTGAGTACGGTGCCGGCGTGTGCCATAAGCAGGGCGAGGACATCGAACTCGCGGGCGGTCAGCACGATGGGCGACCCGCCGACCGTGACTTCGCGGCGGTCCGGGTCGAGCGCGACCGAGCCCACGGTGAGCGCGGCGGGGGAGGGTGCGGCGGATGCCTGGGCCGAGTCGCCAGCCGGGGACATCGCAGTGGTATCCGCAGTCGTAGCGCCCGCCCCGGCCCCGGCACCGCCAGCGCCCGAAGCCGCCCGCACGGCCTCCGCGCGCTTCAGCGCCACGCGGATCCGTGCGAACAGCTCCTCAATCGCAAACGGCTTGGTCAGGTAATCGTCGGCGCCGGCATCGAGCCCGGCCACCTTGTCCATCACGGCATCTCGCGCGGTGACCATAATCACCGGCACATCCTTGTGCTTGCGGACGCGCCGCAGGACCTCCATGCCGTTGAGCTGCGGCAACAACACATCGAGCAGAATAAGATCGTAGTTGCGCTCCAGCGCCAGGTCCACGGCGGTGCGGCCGTCGGCGGCGTGCTCCACCTGGTAGCCCTCGTGCTCCAGCTCGAGCGTCACAAAGCGGGCGATTTTCTCCTCGTCCTCTACGATCAGGATCCGTGCCATGCGTGCCCCCGTCTGCGATTACTTGTCGTCGTTCAGATTTTGCTTGATGCCGTCCGCGGCGTCGGCGGCGTGATCCATCAGGTTGTTGATGCTGCCGGGTACATCGCCGTCGCTGTCGATGCGGTAGCGCATGCCAAAGAACAGGCCAAGCAGCATCAGCCAAATCGTGGCGCCCCAGGCAAACAGCGCGACGATGGGGATCAGGATGGGGATGTTGAGGATGATGGCGTCGCGGCGCGTGGCGATAAACTTGGTGTCCAGGCTCAGGCGGAAGAGCTTTTTGAGGTACTCCCATACGCTGTCCATCTTCTTGGAGAAGTCGGTCTTTTCGCTCGACTTCTCGTAGGCGGCCTGCGCGGCGACCATCTCGGCTGAGGGCTCATCGACTGGCGCGGACTCGGTGGCGGCGTGCGCCGACGTGGTCTGCGTCTTGCCCTGCGACTCGAGCCAAATGATGGCGTCCAAAACGTTGCCGTCGGCGGCGTCGAGCGCGGCCTTGGCATCGGTGTAGCTCACGTTGCACTTGGTGCGGATGGTTTCAACTTTTTCGAGGTCGTCCATGACCTGTCCTTTCGTTCGATGGGCGCGACGCCGGGCGATTGCCCGGGCGCGAGCGTTGCGTTCGGCGGTCTGCGTTGCGCGGTGCCGCCTCGCCCTTGGTCGAACTCTATAGTGCAGGTTATAGATTAAGCGATTCTTGAGCCAAGATTAATGTTGGATGAGTTTTTGGGTGGCGGTGGGAAAAGTATTAGACCTCGATAGCGGGGGATGTGGTGCCGGTGCAAAACGGCGTCAAAGGTTGGTCGAGCAGGCGGTTTCTCCATTGATGTCCGCACGGCATGGGACACTTACCCTGCCGCCCTGCTCTGCCGCGGCGGCATGTACCCAAACAACGACCCTCTAAGGAGTTCGATACCAATGAGCGATAACACCAAGCATCTCGCAAAGAAGTGCGTCAAGGACGCGGGGCCGTGCCTCGTGCTGTGCCTTGCCGGCGCAGCGGTCGCGCTGCTGGCTGTTCTGGGGCCGTTCGACGTGCTCCGAAGTGTCGTCTCTCTGCACGTTTGCATGGCCCTTGCCGGCGCCATGATGACCGGCGGCGTGCTCGATCTGGTTTTTTGGGTGCTTGACCCGTTTGGATGGAAGAACGAAGGGTAAGCCCTGAGGGATGGAAGGGCTGGAACGGTTGGCTTAGTGATCGTGCAGAATGTGGCTAGCGACTTACAGGGAAGTGGTAATCCGATGACGGTCTATGTGACGGGCGATATTCACGGCGGCCTCGACATGCAAAAGCTGCGCGACTGGGAGCTTGGGGATAGTCTGACGAGTGACGACTATCTCATCGTCTCCGGCGACTTTGGCTTTCCCTGGGATTTCTCTGCCGAGGAGTGCGCCGACATCGCTCTGTCTCTTATACACATCTCCGAGCCCACGAGACG
>URWM01000117.1 GCA_900551655.1 uncultured Collinsella sp. | reverse complement strand
AGATTCCTCTACGTCTCGTGGGCTCGGAGATGTGTATAAGAGACAGGTGTAAGTCGGCGCGCGGTTGATTGCGATGCTGCGGTTGGGCGTTTCTGCAGGTAAAACCTGCCAAAATAAACATCCCTAAATGGTAGGTTTTAGTGCTTGCCGTTGGCGGAGGCGGCGCCGTTGACATGGTCGCGGGCATAGACCACGCCGTGTACGATAGCCAGACCGGCGGCGTCTGCGGCGCGGGCACAGGTGTCCTGGAAGTCCTCGGCCTCGCGGGCGCGCAGCTGCTTGAGCACGTAGTCGGCGACAGCCATCTTGCCGGGAGGGTTGCCGATGCCGGTGCGGATGCGGCTGAAGTCGCGGCTGCCCATCTTGTCGATGATGGAGCGCAGGCCGTTGTGGCCGGCGTGGCCACCGCCCACCTTAACACGTACGTCGCCGGCGGGAATGTCGAGCTCGTCGTGAATCACGAGCAGCTCCTCGGCCTTGATCTTGTACTCGCGGCAGAGCTTGGAGATGGGACCGCCCGAGGTATTCATGTACGACTGCGGCTTGACCAGCACAATCTGGCGCTTGCCGCCCTCTTCCTCGGGATCGTTGATGTTGATGAGCGCGACCTCGGCACCGGCCTGGTTTTTCCAGTACGTGACGCCGGCCTGACGGGCCAGCTCGTCGATTGCCTTAAAGCCGGCGTTGTGGCGGGTCTCGGCATACTCATCGCCAGGGTTGCCAAGTCCGGCAACCATGCGAATCTTGAGCGGCTGTGCAGCTGCCATGTTTGTCCTCCGTTACGTAAATAGTTCAATCAACGACAAAGGCTACCACGCCCGCCGAATGCGAGGCTTTGCTTCAGCGAAATCCCACCAGACAAAAGCACGGCCGCGGCGGCGATGCGCCGGGTTGCAAGGACGATGCGACTACAGCGCGAAGTCGCCGCCGACGAGCGTGGAGACGGGCTCCTCGTGGTAAACGGCGGAGATGGCCTGAGCGAACTCCTCGGCGACCGAGATGGTCTTGATCTTGCCGCCGACCTCGACGGGAATGGCGTCGGTGACGAGGCACTCGACGATCGGGGCGTCGTTCAGGCGCTCGATGGCCGGACCGGAGAAGATGCCGTGGGTGGCGCAGACGTAGATGTCGCCAGCGCCCATAGCCTTGAGCTCCTTGACGTTGGCGCACAGGGTGCCAGCGGTGTCGATCATGTCGTCGTTGATGACACAGGTCTTGCCCTTGATGTCACCGATGATGCCCATGACCTCGGCGGCGTTGTGGCGCGGACGGCCCTTGTGGGCGATGGCCAGGTCGCAGCCGAGCATGTCGGACAGCTTCTTGGCGGCCTTGGCACGACCCACGTCGGGGGAGACGACAACCAGGTTGTCGGTGTCGAAGTGCATGTCGTTGTAGTACTGGCCAAACAGCGGCAGTGCGGACAGGTGGTTGACCGGGATATCAAAGAAGCCCTGGATCTGACCCTGGTGCAGGTCGAGGGTGATAATGCGGTCGACGCCGGCGCGCTCGAGCAGGTTGGCGACGAGGCGGGCGGTGATGGGCTCGCGCGGGCCGGCCTTGCGGTCCTGGCGGGCATAGCCGTAGTGGGTGATAACGGCGGTGATGGAGCGGGCGGATGCGCGCTTGGCAGCGTCGGTGGCGATGAGCAGCTCCATGAGCATGTCGTTGACGTTGCCGCCGGCCACGGACTGAATCAGGAAGACGTCGGCGCCGCGGACGGTCTCGTCGTAGCGGGCGTAAATCTCACCATTGGCGAACTGCTTTAGCGTAAGGCCCGAAAGCTCGACCCCAAGGTACTCAGCGATCTTCTGAGCGAGGGGACGGTTGGAGGAACCGGAATACACGCGGATGGACTTGCGCATATTCTCCGACTTCTCGGGATCATTAATCGGCATTACCCTTCTCCTTTATATCGAATGCCATATAGATGCCTTGTTGCATTGTAACCGCGCGACGGGGTTAATCGGGTCTTGATAACGTCTTTACCGTCAACGGACACGAACCGACCACTCATCCGGTTGCGCAGGTCACGATAGAAAAAGGAGCCGCCCCCATGGGAACAGCTCCTTAGATGCTTGGTAAAACGTTATACCTCGTCGTCCTCGTGCAGACGGCGGCGATAATCGGCGGCCCAGCCCTCAATATTTACCTGACGGGCGCGGCCCAGACCGAGTGCGTCGGCCGGAACCGGCTCGGTGATGACGGAGCCGGCGGCCACGAGTGCACCGTCGCCAATCTGGGCGGGCGCGACCATCATGGTGTCGGAACCGATGAAGGCATCCTTGCCGATGACGGTCTTGTGCTTGTGGACGCCGTCGTAGTTGCAGGTGATGGAGCCCGCGCCTACGTTGACGCCGGAGTCCATGGTGGTATCGCCGATGTAGGACAGGTGGGGCACCTTGGAGCCCTCGCCGATCGTGGACTTCTTGATCTCCACGTGCGTGCCGGCCTTGGAGCCGTCGAGCATATGGGTGCCCGGGCGCAGGTAGGCGCGCGGGCCGCAGTCGACGCCGTTCTCGATGACGGCCTCGATGGCGATGGTCTCATCGATGATGCAGCCGCTGCCGACGGTGGTGTCGGTGAGGCGGCTGTTGGGGCCGAGCTGGCACTCTTCGCCCACGGTGACGTGACCGATCAGATGCGTCTGCGGCCACACGATGGTGTCTCGGCCGATGACGGCATCGGGGCCGATCCAGGCCTGCGTGGGATCGATGAATGTGACGCCCTCGGCCATCCAGTGTTCGTTGATGCGGTCGCGCGCGATGGCGGTGAGCTGCGCGAGCTGGATGCGGTTGTTGACGCCCAGGCCGTCGCGGTAGTCGTCACAGTGGAAGATGGAGACCGCCTGGCCGTGACCCTTGAGGATTTCGAGCATGTCGGGTAGGTAGTACTCGGACTGCGCGTTGTCGTTGCCGATCTCGTTAATGTGGGCGGCAAGCTGCGCGCCGTCGAAGGCGTAGCAGCCGGCGTTGCACTCCAGCAGCGTGGCGGCCTGCTCGGGCGTGCAGTCCTTCTGCTCGATGATGCGCTCGATCTGGCCGTCGGCACCCAGCTTGATGCGGCCGTAGCCGAAGGGATCGGGCGGGGTCATGGTCATGACGGTGCAGGCGAGCTCGCCGGTGGCGACGGTCTGCGCAAACTTGGCGACGGTGTCGGCGGTAATGAGCGGCAGGTCGCCGTTGAGCACGACGACGGGGCCTTGCGTGATGCCGCAGGCCTCGAGCGCGACCTTGACGGCGTGGCCGGTGCCCAAGCGCTCGGTCTGCTCGACGCACTCGACCTTGGTAGCGCTGTTGGCATAGGCGCCATCGATGAGGGCGCGCATCTCGTCGGCGTGGCTGCCGATGACGACCACGACGCGGCTGCAGCCGGCCTTGATGGTGGCGTCGACGATCCACTGGACCATGGGCTTGCCCAGGATCTTGTGCGAAACCTTGCAGTGGTTCGACTTCATGCGGGTGCCCTCGCCGGCGGCGAGGATAATTGCGGTTGCGTCCATGTGATCTCCTGTTACGTTATAGAGACGTGTGTTTGGAAACGATACACGGCGCAATATGATACCGCAGGCATATGTTGAGCGCGTAGCGATTGGTTTGCGGCGGTTGGGGCTTGCGCCGCCGTCGTGGCGTTTGCGCTGCTTGCGTGCGGCGTTGGCGGTGCTGCGGAGCTGTCGTTTGAGCGAGGGGATGGGGGTGCCCATGGATATCATGCGAGAGGAGTTTGGCGGCGAGCCCGTCGCGGCATTCTCGATGTCGCATCCGGCGGTGCCGGCACTCTATATAGTGCTGACGCTGGGGCTCACCATGTTCTCGATGCAACCGGTGCTGATCGCGCTGTCGCTTGCGGGCGGGCTGGCGTATGGATTTGCGATGCGTGGGGCTGCCCGCACGCTGGGCGCACTTCGCTGGCAGCTGCCGGTGATTTTGATCATTGCACTGGTCAACCCGCTGTTTAGCGCCTCGGGCTCGACGGAGCTGTTTCGTATTGGCATGCGTGCGGTGTATCTAGAGAGCATGGTTTACGGCCTGTGCATGGGCGGGCTGTTTGTGGCGAGCGTGCTGTGGTTTGAGGCTGCGGCGTCGATGCTCGAATACGACAAGGTACTCGCACTGTTGGGCAACGCCGCGCCGGTGATCGCGCTCATGATCTCGATGTGCATGCGGCTTATCCCGCAGTTTTTGCGCCGCGGCCGCACGGTGCTGGCGGTGCAGGACGCGATTGATGTACCGGGGCGTGCGCCGGCCGACCCCGTGCGCTCGCGCCTGCGGGCGTCGAGCGTGTTGATGGGCTGGGGCATGGAAGATTCGCTGGAGCGCGCGGACGCGATGCGCTCGCGCGGGTGGGGTGCCGCGACGCGTCGTACGACGTATGCGCGGTATCGACTGGGGCGCGGCGACGCTGCCGCGCTGGTTGGACTTGCGGTGTTTGGCGCTGCCGCGGTGGCGGTGGCGTGGACCGCGACGACGCAGTATTCGTTTTATCCGCAGCTCTCGGTGCCGGCGCCGTGGCCAGGCTATGTCGTGTACGCCGCCTGGATGGTGTTGCCTTGCGCGTTGCACGCGATTGATGAGAAGAGGTTTGGCTGATGGCTCGGTTTGATAGGAGCTCGGCGGCGGGTGTGGCATATGGCTCGGCCGCGCCGGCGATTGAGGTGCGAGGCCTTAGTTTTGCCTATCCCGGGGTCAAGGCACCGGTGCTCGAGGGGCTTGATTGGCGTGTTTCCCAAGGTGCGTTTGCACTGCTTGTTGGCGGTACCGGTTCGGGCAAGTCGACGCTGCTGTCGCTGCTCAAGCCCGAGATCGCTCCAGCGGGCGAGTGCACTGGCGAACTGCGCGTGCTGGGCGAGAACGTTGCCGACATGGACGTGCGGGCATCGGCAGAGCGCGTGGGTTATGTGTTTCAGGATCCCGAGAACCAGATTGTGTGCGAGACCGTGTGGCACGAGATGGCGTTTGGCCTAGAGAATCTGGGTGTGTCGCGCGACGAGATGCGCCGCCGTGTTGCCGAGACCAGCTATTTCTTTGGTCTGGAGGACTGGCTTCATCGCGATACCGATACGCTTTCGGGCGGTCGCAAGCAGTTGCTGTCGCTTGCCGCCGTCCTGGCGCTGCGTCCGCGTGTGCTGCTACTCGACGAGCCCACGTCTCAGCTCGATCCCGTTGCCGAGAAGAATTTTTTGCACGCGCTGTTTCGCGTGAACCGTGAGCTGGGCTGCACGGTTGTTGTGGCTACGCATCAACCGCGGCCGATGCTCGAGTATGCGACGCGTGCGTACCGGATTGAGGGCGGTCGCGTGCGCGAGGTGGCGGATATGGCTTCTTTGGGACGCCGAGAATCGCTGTTTTCCGATGACGTGTTGGGGTGGGGTGCCATCCGATGTGCAAAAAACGGAGTATTCAGCAGGCGTGAGGACAATTTAGGCTCTCTGGAGCCGACCGGGGACGTATCGAGCGCGAAAAAAAGTTCGGAATTGGACAAATCGTCCGAATTTGTGGCGCAAACGTCGCTCGAGAACGGCTCGGAAGCGTTCCCGCGCACGGATGGAAGCAGAATACTCCAAAAAATGCACGGTGGGTCGGCTACCACCCTGTCGGAGGGCTGGTTTCGCTACGATCGCGCGGGCGGTTGGGTGCTGCGCGGGCTCGATGTGACATTTTCAGCCGGTGCGGTGCATGCGATT
>URWM01000116.1 GCA_900551655.1 uncultured Collinsella sp. | reverse complement strand
TTTTTTCAAGCAGAAGACGGCATACGAGATTCCTCTACGTCTCGTGGGCTCGGCCAAAAAGTCGATAGCATACTGGGCGGCCACCATGGAGCCTTTTGCCAGCACGGTCTCGTCGATCTTGTAGAAGCAGGAATGTTGGGCGTACGTGGCACCAATCTTGGGGTTGCGCGTACCTATAAAGGCGAGCACGCCCGGCACGCGGCGCAGGTACTCCGAAAAATCCTCGCCCGAAAGCGTGCCACGGTAATGGCCTTGACCGGTGGGGCCCAGGCACTTGATTACAGCCTGACGGCAGCGCTCGCTCGAGGCTGCGTCGTTTTCGACCTTGTAGTTGGCGATGGTGTAGTCGGTGAGCTTGGCCTCGGCGCCCAGAGCAGCCGCGGTGTGCTCCACGATGCGGCGCATAAGCTCGGGCATCTCCTCATGCGTCTTGTCGCCATAGGTGCGTACCGTGCCGGCGAGGTACGCCGTGCCGGCGATAACGTTGCGCGCGGTGCCGCCATGCAGCTCGCCGACGGTGATGACGGCCGGCTCGTAGGGGCTGATCTCGCGCGAAACGATGGTCTGCAGGGCGTTGACGATCTCGGCGGCAACCATAACGGCGTCGTGGCCGCGCTGGGGCATGGCGCCATGGCACGAGGTGCCGCGGACATCGATGCGGAACCAGTCGGTATTGGCCATGCGCGGGCCGGGCTCGCAGCTTACGGTGCCGGCGTCGACCTCGCTCCAGATGTGCGCGGCGTAGGCGCCGTCGACGCCTTCGAGCACACCCGTGCCGATCATGAGTTTGGCGCCCTGGCCGTTTTCCTCGCTGGGCTGGAAGACGATGCGGACCTCGCCGTGGATGTCGTCGGTCATATGGCGCAGAATCTGCAGCGTGCCGAGCATCATGGCGATGTGGCAGTCGTGGCCGCAGGCGTGCATGCAGCCCTCGTTGACGCTGGCAAACTCCTCGCCGGTCTGCTCGGTGACGGGCAGGGCGTCGATATCCGCGCGCAGCAGGATGCGGCGGCGCGGCGTGCCGTCCTCGCGGTAGGCATCGGGCGCGGTACCGCGAAGCGTCGCCACCAGGCCCGTCTTGAGCGGACGCTCGTAGGGGATATTCATGGCGTCGAGCTGGTTGGCGATGTCAGAAGTCGTGCGCTCTTCGGCGAGGCTCAGCTCCGGGTGCTTATGGAAGTGCCGGCGCTGCTTGATGATGTAGGGTTCAAACTCGGCGGCGATATCCTGGATGGCCGCGGTGACGTCGTCTGCCGCGCGAACCTCGGTTGCCGCCATAATTTGCTGTGCCTTGGTCTTCGTCATGGTCGATTTGCTCCTTGCTGGGTTGATCGCAAAATCGTACAGGCTCTCTCCAGTATGCCACCTGCCGCTAGGGCTGGTAAAGTTGCCGTTTGCCGCTTGGGGTTTTGTAACAAGAGTGGGGGAGTACACTCGGGGGTGTTGAATTTCCTGCCAGAGATGGGGATGCCCATGCAACATATCGATCGGATTATCCGCTCCAAGAACGTTTTTACCGCCCAAGACGGCATCGATGCCGCCCGCGAGTTGGCGATCGCCATCGCGGGTGATCGCATCGTCGCAGTCGGCGCGCCCGATGACGTGATTGCCGCCGCCCCTGCCGCCACGACGGTGGTCGATTACGGCGAGCAGTTTGTCTGCCCCGGTTTCCATGATGCGCACCTGCACTTCTTCCATACCTCGGTCGGTTCCTCGCCGTACATGCTCATGGATATGGGCACGTCAGAGGCGGCACTGGTGCAGCATGCGCTCAAGTTTTCCCAAGGCTTGCCCGATGACGCCTGGGTCGTGACCCAGGGCTGGCGCGATTACCGCTGGGATCCGCCCGAGCACCCTACCAAGGCTTCCCTCGACGTCGTCTTCCCTGATCGCCCCTGTGTTATGTATTCGGGCGATGGGCATACCCTGTGGCTCAACAGCCGCGCACTCGAAGCCCTCGGCGTGACGCGTGACAGCGAGCCGCCGGCGGGCGGCAGCTACGACAAGGATGCAAATGGCGAACTCACGGGTATCGCTCACGAGGCTGCGGCCATGCAGCTGCTGCCGCGCTGTCTTGAGTGGCTGGGCGAGGATCGCATCGCGAGCGCTTACGCCGACCAGATGAAGCGTATGGCCGAGCAGGGCATCACCTCGATCTGCGATATGTCGCTCATGCCCATGCCGGGCTGCGACTTTATTCGCGACGATGTTTACGACAAGCTGCAGGCCGCCGGCAAGCTGGGCATCCGTGCTCATCTGTTTCCCACGCTGCTGGATGACCAATCACGTTTGGAAGAACTCCAGACCCGCTACGCGAACAACGCGCTGCTCTCGGCGCCAGGCTTTAAACAGTTCTTCGACGGCGTGTCGAGCGAGCATACCGCATACCTCACTGAGCCCTATACCAACCCGCGCTTCCCGGGCGACCAGGGTCGCCTGACGGTTCCTGTCGAGCGCATGCGCAAGTTGGTTCTGGCGGCAGCCGAGCGTGGCCACACCGTGCGCATCCACGTTATCGGCGACGGTGCCATCCATGCTGCGCTCGATATCTTTGAGGAGGCGGCAGAGCTCTACGGCTTGCCCCAACACGGTCATAACACGCTCGAGCATCTGGAGAATTTGCTGCCTCAGGACATCGATCGTCTGCGCAAGCTCAACGTCATTGCCTCGAGCCAGCCTTGCCACATCACGCTCGACCCGGGTGGCCCGGAGCGCGACCTGGGCCTGGAACGCAGCCGCATCATGTGGCCGTTTGCGACCTATAAGCAGCGCGGCATCCGCCAAGCTTTCGGTACCGATAGCCCCATCACAGCCGTTACCAGCATGAACGTGCTCTACACGGCCATCACGCGCCAAGACCCCCGCAGTCACTGGCCCGAGGGCGGCTGGTTACCGAGCGAGCGTATCGACGCGGCAACGGCCCTACGCAACTACACCTTGGGAAGTGCCTATGCGGCAGGCGACGAGCAAAACCTCGGCAGCCTGGAACCCGGCAAATTCGCCGACCTGGTAGTCCTGGACCAAAACCTGCTCACCATCGACCCACAAGAGCTCCAGGACACCAAAGTTCAGGCCACCTACCTGGCGGGCAACTTAATCTACGAGCGCTAACCCCATCCGCATCGCCATTTTGCTGCACTGACTTTTCTGAATGTCGGGCCCGATAACGTAATCCCAGCTCCCGTGTGGCGCCGGAGGGGCGGGATATAAGGTTTATCGCGAGTTCCGCACGAGCCGAAGGCCACTTAATGTGGCCTTCGTGCGAGCAGGACTGCCCGAGCAGGAAACCTTATATCCCGCCCCTCCGGCGCCACACGGGAGCCGCGCACAAGTTATCCCCCGGCATTCAGAAAATCTAAGTGCCAAAAAATAAGATTTTTTGACTCTGTGTTGTATAACCCGCCATTCGTGGGTACCATTCAACGCGTACGCAAACGAAGTAGGGAAACCCGCACGGCTCAACCGCGCGGCCCAAAAAGGAGGAAACAAGCATGTCGTCTTTGAAGCCGCTTGCAGATCGCGTCCTGGTCAAGCCCGACGAGGCCGAGCAGAAGACCGCTTCTGGTCTGTACATCGCCAGCAACGCCCAGGAGAAGCCGCAGCGCGGCACCATCGTTGCCGTTGGCGCCGGCAAGGTCAACGACAAGGGTGAGCGCATCCCCATGGACGTCAAGGTCGGTGACGTTGTCATCTATGGTAAGTTCGGTGGCAACGAGGTCAAGGTCGACGGCGAGAAGTATCTGCTGATGCGCGCCGACGACATCTACGCTGTCGTCGAGGCCTAGTCTCGTCAGAATCTCTGATTCGTCTTTGAACGCGCCCGCCGCATAGGACTCGGAAGCGGCGACGCGAGTCACATTTCTTTTGGAGGATTACCTACCATGGCAAAGAACATTACGTTCAACACCGATGCCCGCGCTAAGCTTGCCAAGGGCGTCAACACTCTGGCCGACGCCGTTACCGTCACCATGGGCCCCAAGGGCCGCTACGTTGCGCTGCAGCGCACGTTCGGTGCTCCGACCATCACCAACGACGGCGTTTCTGTCGCCAAGGAGATCGAGCTCGAGGACAACATCGAGAACATGGGCGCTCAGCTGGTGAAGGAGGTCGCCACCAAGACCAACGACACCGTGGGTGACGGCACCACCACCGCAACCCTGCTCGCTCAAGCCATCGTCAACGACGGTCTGCGCAACGTCGCCGCTGGCGCCAACCCGCTGGCCATCCGTCGCGGCATCGACAAGGCCGTCAACGCCGCCGTCGCCGAGATGAAGAAGCAGGCCAAGCCGGTCGAGACCAAGGAGCAGATTGCTTCCGTCGGTACCATCTCCGCCGGTGACCCCGAGGTCGGCGAGAAGATCGCCGAGGCCATGGAGGTCGTGGGCAAGGACGGCGTCATCACCGTCGAGGATTCTCAGACGTTCGATATCACCATCGACACCGTCGAGGGCATGCAGTTCGACAAGGGCTACGTCTCCGCTTACTTCGTCACGGATAACGACCGCATGGAGGCCGTGATGAAGGATCCGTACATCCTCATCACCGACCAGAAGATCTCCAGCGTCCAGGACATCATGCCTGTTCTCGAGGCTGTCCAGCGCGCTGGCCGTGGCCTGCTCATCATCGCTGAGGACATCGATGGCGAGGCTCTGCCGACCCTCGTCCTCAACAAGATCCGTGGCGCCCTCAACGTCTGCGCCGTCAAGGCCCCGGGCTACGGCGATCGCCGCAAGCGCATCCTGGAGGACATCGCCGTCCTCACCGGTGGCCAGGCTGCTCTGGACGAGCTGGGCGTGAAGGTCGCTGACATCACCGCCGATATGCTCGGTACCGCTAAGTCCGTCACCATCTCCAAGGACAACACCGTCGTCGTCGGCGGCGCTGGCTCCAAGGAGGCCATCGACGCCCGCATCGCTCAGATCAAGGGCGAGATGGAGAACACCACCTCTGACTTCGACCGTGAGAAGCTCCAGGAGCGCCTGGCCAAACTCTCCGGTGGCGTTGCCGTCATCAAGGTCGGCGCTGCTACCGAGTCCGAGCTCAAGGAGATCAAGCACCGCGTCGAGGATGCCCTGCAGGCTACCCGCGCTGCTGTCGAGGAGGGCATTGTCGCTGGCGGCGGCGTCGCCTTCATGGACGCTGCTCCTGCGCTCGACGCTGTCGAGATCGACGACCCCGAGGAGAAGATCGGCGTCGACATCGTCAAGAAGGCTCTGACCGCTCCGGTCGCTACCATCGCCAAGAACGCTGGCTTTGAGGGCGCTGTCGTGGTCGACAAGGTTGCCGAGTTGCCCGCTGGCCAGGGTCTCAACTCTGCCAACGGCGAGTGGGGCGACATGATCGAGATGGGCGTCCTCGACCCCGTCAAGGTCAGCCGCGTCACCCTGCAGAACGCTGCTTCTGTCGCCAGCCTGATCCTCATCACCGAGGCTACTGTCTCCGATGTGCCCAAGAACACTCAGCTTGAGGACGCTATCGCTGCTGCCACCGCTGGCCAGCAGGGCGGCGGTATGTACTAAGGCCGACAAGGTCTAGAACTCCCACCGGGAATCCGGGGGCGTGACGGGGGTTTCTCTCCGGAACGTCCTCGGACATGCAAAGAGGCTCCGCATCGCGCTTCGCGCTGCGGAGCCTCTTTGCGTCCTGACGCTCCTATTTGGCAAGGTGTTTTTTAGAATCCATTTTGCGCTCGGCCTCG
>URWM01000115.1 GCA_900551655.1 uncultured Collinsella sp. | reverse complement strand
GAGATTCCTCTACGTCTCGTGGGCTCGGAGATGTGTATAAGAGACAGTTACTGGTCTGTTCAATCCAAGGTCCAAGAGCTATAATTTCCTTGTCAGACGCACGTCTGGCATACCTAATCAAGGGGGCAAAAATGTTACGTACCAAGCATTTGAAGATGGCAGTGGTTCCAATGACTCTGCTGGCGCTCCTGTCGACGGCAGTCCCGGTGGCATCTGCTCAAGAAACCACTGACGAGTCGTTCTATGAACTTACCACCACTCCGTCGGGCGGGGACATGATTGTCGGCGAACCTGGCACAACGATTCTCTTTGATTCCAGCAACGGCGAATTGGTGGACGTGCTGCCGCCGAGCGAGGCTGAAGATTATTCGGTAGCTGTCTCGCGTGGATGCGCTGATTCCAATGCTGGATGCTGGGCTGGCGGGAACGCTTTGGGTGACATGCAGTTTGCAGGCACCGGAACGGCAACGGGGTCCTGGCCGTATCGCAACAGCTATACGACCGGCAATAAGTCGGGACAGATCACCTTCGCAATCAATGGAGTTACATACACCCCTGTCGCAGCTGGTCCGTGGATGCGCATCGCCACGGCAGACGGCTCTGGCGTCGACGGCGTATCCGTTACCCGCTGGTAAGGATGTCTTTCTAAATTTCGGGCCGGTGTCTTCGGATGCCGGCCCTTTGCGTTCCCGGCGTTCTCACAGGCCGAGTCCGTGGCCTCCCGTGCCCCAGCCCATGCCGATGTTGAGCGGGTCGGCGGGGTCGGAGAGGTCCCATGTCTCCTCCATGTCGGGTTCGGCCTGTTTTTCGGCCTGTTTGCGTTCGTTTTCGGCCAGCCGCTCGTCAAGCCGTGTCTTGAACCTGTCGGTGAGCGCCTTTTTCGTCCTGATGGGCTTCGGGGGTTCCTGCGGGGCCTGTGGCGGCGTTTCACGAGCCTGCGGGCGTTCCTGTGGCCTTTCGGCCGGTTCAGGGCTTGAAGGGGCCTGTGGCGCGCCTGAGGGCCGTTGGCGGCGTTTGACGGCCGTCAGGATGCCTTGCGCTTGGTCGGAGAGCCGCCCGATCATGGCCCTAAGCGCGTCGAGGAGCCGGTTCAGGGCCTGGATGCGCCGGTTCTCCTCGCACAGGTCGCCCCTGCCGCCGCGTTTCTCCATCTCGCGGCTGGCGTATCCCTCGTGGATGGTGGGGATGCGTTCGATGCCCCGCGCCTTGAAGCTCCGATGGTCGATGACGGCGTATCCGGGGAGCAGGGCGTTGCAGGAGTCGGCCCACTCGCGCCTGAGCCTTTCGAGGAACTCCTTGGAGTCCAAGGGGTTGTTGCTCACGTTGACGCGCTTCCAGACCTTGCGGTTTCTGGCGCCGATCTTCTGCCGTCCGGTGTCGGGGTCGATGACGGGGATGCGCCGGCCGTTGGCGTCCAACGCGAACTCGCTGCGGCTCTTCGCCGCCCATCTGCCGGTCTTCGGGTCGATGCGCCGGTTGGCGACGAGGATGTGCGCGTGGGGGTTACGTCCGTCCTTGTCGGTGTGGATGGCGTACGTGCAGGCGTAGCCGTTGGCCGTGATGTTCCATGAGATGAAGTCCTCCAGTGCGCGGAAGCGTTCGCGGGCGTCGAACTCGCGGGGCAGGGCGACCATGATCTTCTTCGCGGGCCTCGCGTCGGAACGTTTCTCGGCCATCTCGACGGCGTTGAACAAACGCTCCGGGTCGAGGTACTCGCCGGGCGCGCCCTCGGGCAGCATCGTGCATACATGCTCGACGCGCTCCCTGCGGCCGAACCCGTTGAACGCCTCGCCGGTGCGCTCGTCGCGCATCCGACGCGAGGTGATGTACGAGCAGGAGGCGACGGCGCTGGAGCCGGCGGCACGGCTCACGTTCGACACGTGCAACGAGTAGATCGCCACGGGACTGTACTCCTTTCCGGGAATCCAAAGGGCCGGGAGGCCCGTTGGCCCTCCACCGGGGAGGTGGCCGGCACCCCGCCGGGACGGGGCGCGGATCCAAGCGGCGCACGCTTGGCCCCCACGGAGTGGCCCCTCGGGAGAGCGCGCTTACGCTGAATGTTACCACCGGTAACATGTAAGTGCGCCCTCAATGAAATTGAGGGACTTCCACCTGACCTTGCGGGGATGGTTCCGTTACCGGCGTGTCGGTCGACGCATAGAGCGGTGCATGGACGAATTTTCTGATGCTCTTATGCAATGGGCTTGGCGATTCATGGGATTGATTTACGGGGAGTTTCCTGAGACTGCGGCAAGGCTGATCCTCTCGGCTGCTCTTCGCAAGCTGCCGCAGCTTGCGAAGAGGCTTTTCCGGTCGGTGTTTCCCTCCCGTGGCCGTCATGCGCGCGGAAATCGGCGGGGGCGGCACGTTCGGCATTGATGAACGCTTCGCCCTCGCGGCTTGGATGTCCAAACCGGCTCCGTTCTTCCGGGTTTAGGTTTGGTGTGTAGACGCCGTGCCCCGTGCCGTGCTGCCGTGGGGTCTAGCGTCCTGATTGATAACCGACGGAACGCAGGGAGGAACCGATGACCAGGAGCGTCGAGGAGCAGATGGCCGACATCGAGCGCCGGATGAAGCAGCTCAGGGCGCGCAAACAGCGCATCGTGGCTAGGGAGAACGCCAAGGCGCGCAAGCGGCGCACCCATCTGATCATCCGGCTGGGCGGCATCCTCTCCAACGAGGGCGTGCTTGGCTACGACGAGGGCGTCTGGAACGACGAGGGCAACCGGCAAAGGCTGCTGGACATGCTCAAGGCCCATGCCGCCGAACTGCGCGCATGGGCCTCTGACGCGGGCGTGAGGCTCCCCAGCGCTGAGTCGGCGGGTGAGCTGCGGGAACAGGTTCGTGACCTGCCCCAAGAGCCTCAGATACAGGAGCAGCCGGGCTATGGCTACCAGCCCGGATTCCAACAGCCACAGCAATGGCAGCAGCAGCCTTGGAACTGAGTCGGTTTCTTCTGCCTTTCGATTCTTATTCAAACCTGTTCTTGTGCAGTGTTTGATGATCGATTCCTGTTTCATCGGGTGCCGTCGCCTGCCGGCTGGCTGCGCCGGTGGCTTCGGGGGTGTCATCCTCCGCAGGCATGAGTTCGGGATAGTTCGCCATCCCTACGTTGAGTATGTTCAATGCGGCGTTGAGATCACGGTCCATGACCATGCCGCATTGTTCGCACCGGTAGGTGCGTTCGGACAGAGGCATGGGTTTCCGGCTGCCGCAGTTGGAACATGTTTGGCTGCTCGGACACCATCGGTCTATTTCGCGCACCGTGGTCTTGTATGCGAGCTGACGGTGCAGTTCGTTGAACGAGCAGTCGGAGACGGCCTTCGCGAGATGATGGTTGGAGAGCATGCCCTTGACGTTGAGATCCTCCATGAAGCATACCCGGTTGGCCCGGGCGATGCGGCTGGACGCCTTGTGCAGCCAGTCCTCGCGTTTCACGGCCGTCCGATACTCGTATCTGGCGAGCAACGCCTTGGCCTTGCGCTGGTTGTTGGATCCCTTCTGCTTGCGCGCCACCATGCGTTGTAGGTGCTTCTTCCGCTTCTCCCGCCGGTACAGGGTCTTCGGATTGTCGATGACCGTGCCGTCCGAGCAGACGGCGAGGCTTTTCACGCCCACGTCGACGCCGAGGATGCCCGCGCCTTGGTTTTCGCGCGCGGGGTCTCCGACGTCACATGATATGGACGCGAACCAGTAGCCCGCCTTGCGGCTGATGGTCGCGTTGTTGATCTTGTTCACCTGATTCTCATATCTGAACCTTTCCATAAGCCTCAGGCATAGGCCTTTCGGCAGTTTCAGGTTTTTCCCGCTTACGGCTATCACCGAGCCGTCGATGCGGAACGAGTCGCGGACGCCCTTCTTGTGGAATCGCGGGTGCTTGGCCGTATGCCGGTACATGTTCCTGAACGCGGTGTCGAGATCCTTGATGGCCGCTTCGGGCACCCATTTGCTGACGCCGGTGATGAAGGGGAACATCTCCCGTTTGACGGAGTTGAACCATTTCTTGATCGAATAATAGTTGTGTTTCACCCCGTTCTCGTAGTCCCTGTTCCACTGGTCGAGGCACACGTTGTAGGCGAGGCGGCTCACCCCGCACCATTGGGCGAGGATGTTCGACTCGACGTCATTGACCTTCAACCGGGTCTTGAACGTGCGTTGCATCAGTCTTCCCCGCTCCCGTCGCCGAGGAGGTCCCGACTTGTTTTATACCTCCGCAGACCGTATAGGCGGCACGAGTAGGTGTGGATGATGCTCATCAGATCCTCCACCATCTCCTGCTGCGGACTCATGTCCGTGCGGTTGGCGACGATGATCTGAGCCCCGTACTCGTCGGCCAGGTTCTTCACGAGGTCGAACCCGAACCGGGCGAGCCGATCCTTGTGTGCCACGATCACGACGCCTATCTCACCGTCGATGATCCCGTTGACGAGTTTCAGGAACTTGGGGCGGTTGAGGTTCATGCCTCCGCCGATCTCCTCCCACACCTCGTACACGTAGCCGCGCGCCGTGGCGAAATCCATCATCGCCTTTCGCTGGTCGGCGAGGTCGTTCTTCTGCCCGGCGCTGCTGACCCGGCAGTAGATGACGCATTTCTTCTTCGGGTTCTGATGCTGCAATCCCAGCAGTTTCGCCACGTCCTCCTGCGAGTAGCGTCGATGCCCGCCGTCCGTGCGCGCCGGACTGATCACGCCCCGCTGTTCCGCCCGATAGGCGGTCGAAGCGCTCACGCCGGTGCGTTCAAGGAACTCGGACAGGCTGAAATAGGTCATATTGAATAGTATAGCATAGATATGAATAGATATTAAATATCTAAATCATGCTCTTCATCGGGGCGGAGCCCCTTTTTATAGAATCTTTTGTACTCTTTTAGACTCCCCGCAGGCCTTACGGCAGTAGGGGAAACGCACTATTAAAGGGGAGAAAATGGGAGATTAAAGGGGAGATTTTGGGAATTATTTAGGGGAGGTTTTGGGAGAATAAAGGACGCTTTTGAGGAATAAAAACGAGGTTTTGGGAGAATAAAGGGTAGAAAATATAAAAATCTCGTTTTTATGGTAGAATGCAGTCATGTCCGATGAGATCGTGAAGTACTCGAACCAGTTCAACAATCAGGCGCTGCGCAAGTTCACCGCGCTCGATCTTGATTTGCTGATGGCCATCGCGTCTCGCGTGCGGGACAAGGGCACGGACGAGGTGGCGTTCACGTTCGAAGAATTGAAGCGGCTGGCCGGACTTCAGAGGAACATGACCAACGATGAGTTCGCCAAGCAGATTGCCAATGTGAACCGTCGCCTGCTCGCGCTCAACTTCGAGTTCCAGAACGAAGAGCACGACATCATCCAGTTCGCCCTGTTCGCAGGCTTCGTCACCAGCCCGACCAAACGCACACTCACCGTATCGGTGAACTCGCGCTTCTCGTTCCTGCTTAACGACCTCACCTCGCAGTTCACCCGCTTCGAGCTGGCCGAGTTCACGGCCCTGCGCTCCAGCTACGCCAAGGAGTGCTACAGGAGGCTCAAGCAGTACCGACAAACCGGTGTGTGGAAGGTCAGCCTTGAGGACTTCCGCCGACTGCTCGACGTACCCAAATCGTATCGGCCGAGCGAAATCAACAAGTATGTTCTTAAGCCGATTGAGGAGGAGTTGGGACCTCTGCTGAATCTGAAGGTGCATCGCAAGTACCTGAAGAAGAAGCCGGGACGCTGTCTCTTATACACATCTGACGCTGCCGACGAAGGCTTAGG
>URWM01000114.1 GCA_900551655.1 uncultured Collinsella sp. | reverse complement strand
GTCAGATGTGTATAAGAGACAGACTCTATGAGGTAACGGCGAACACTCTGGTCAAGAAAGAAGTGAGCTACGACTTCTTTGTCATGGCTTTGGACTTTCTCTTCCTCCTCGGACGCGTGTCAATAGACGAGAAGGGAGGGCTACATGTTCATCAAGTCGCTTAGAATTCGCAAGACAACAACTGGCGAAATAGTTCGCGAGGTCTTATTCCACAAGGGTGCCAACCTCATCGTCGATACCGAGGACTCCGAATCGCACAATCGCGTTGGAAAAACAACCTTCCTCAAGCTCATTGATATCGCAATGGGCGCCAAGGACAGGAAGCTCATTTACACAGACGCCGACACGGGCACGGTGACCGAGGAGCTACGCGATTTCATCGTCACAAACAAGATCGCCGTCGACATGACACTGACATCGGATTTTCCCGATGGCGATGACGTGATTCTCACAATCGACCTCTTCCCGAATGGAAGGTACTACATAGACGGCGAAAAGATGGGGCAGAAAGCTTACCAGCAACGACTCAATGTCTTGCTTTTCGGGAACGAAGCGAATGTGCCCACGTTTCGCCAATTGATCAATTCATTTGTCCGCGTGTCCGTAGGCGGGGATGATAATTCCTTCCTCAAAACCGTTCCCAGCGGCAGCACATCCATCTACCGGAGTGTCTACAACGCTCTGTTCGGCATCTCAGATCCGGCGCTCGACAAAAAGCGTGACGACCTCAACAAGGACTTGAACAAGACGCGTGAGTCCATCAAACGCTATAAGAAAGTCCAGAACGTCGATACGGTCAGCGAGCAGCAGCAGATACTTGCAGGGCTCGAAGCCGAGCATGAAGAAGTCCAGTGCAAGCTCAACAGCATCATCGACGCCGATGTCTACAGGGCCAACCGCGATGAAATCGCGGCTACACGCACCCGATACGCATCTCTGACACTGCAACTCTCAGACATAGACTACAGGCTGCAACGAAATGAAGAGGCCCTGCAGACTGCTATGCAAGAGCGCGGTAGACAAGCCGACGTTAATTTGAGCAGACGGTTTTTCGAGGAAGTCTGTTCGATGATCCCGATGGTGAATGCAACTTTCGAAGAGATGGTCGCATTCAACAACCAGCTCTGCGACAACAAGATTGCCTATCTCGCGAGTGTGGCAGAAAAACTGAAGGCCGAGCGTGCATCTGTGCAACGTGAAATCAGCCAACTGTCATCGCAGAACAGCCAATTCATGTCATTGGTGGAGCAAGACCTCATCGATGAGTACGAGTCGCTTCAGGCACGCCTAGTTGAGCTTTCGAGCAGTATCGGCAAATGCCGAGAAGTAATAGATACGCTCAACAGCTTTGAGGTAGAACAGACCAGCATTGAGGGAAAAATCGCATCGCTTGGCTCGTCTGATGATGGCGACGAGCCGCAATCCAACGATTTTGCTGCAATGATGCTTGCGTTTAACGCATTCTTCACTCCGCTTGCCAGGGAGTTCAACAACGAATCGCCGCTGCTCGTTTACTATGAAGAGTCGAACAAGTTCCCCGTTGCAATACGTGATACCGCTGGCTCCAGCACGGGCACACGCAAGTCACTCATCGCCGCATTTGATTTAGCGTATCAGCAGTTTGCAGAATCAAAGGGCATCAAGACTCCGCGCTTCATAGTGCATGACGTCCTTGAAAACATCGAGGGTAAGGTGTTGCGTGACATAATCGCACGCGCCAGCACAATCAACTGCCAGTACATAGTCGCAGTCCTTAAGGAGAAGCTCGATTCGTCGCTGATACCAGCCGAGGAGCAGGGTAAACTGCAAATCCTGCAGCTTTCGATTGACGATATGCTTTTCACGCGTGGCAAAGGTGTTGCGTCGTAGGAGTGACCTGTACTCTCCTACTCCCGTACCCCCACCGAGAACTCCCCGCCGAAGTTGTTCACCTCGAACCGCTCGTCAGCCACAAGTCCCTCCTTGCTCACACGGCACGCGAACGGAAACAACTCGGCCACGTCCTGCAGTTCCAGGAACGTCCGGTAACTCGACCGGTTTACCAGCATGTCGGCAAAGACCAAAAACCGCGTAAGCTCGTCATTCAGTTCGATGGGCTCTGCAATCACGTAGTGCCCCGCCTCACGCGCCGGACAACGCCGAACTGATTGAGCGATGCCACAATCTTTTCGGAGCCCTTCAGGATGGTCATGCGCTTGCGCGCCGCCTCAACGCTCTTATTGTCCCGGCCTAGTCAAGTACCCGTTGCCTCTCCTCGACCATCTCGCAGAAGCCTCCCACATCCATGAGCCATTCTTGCTGTGAAGGCGTGTAGGTGGGGAAAAGCTGGGAGGGGATGACGAGCTGGAGCTTGCTGTCACGCATGGCGTTCGTGTAGTCCACGCTCACGGCGGGCTCCAGCGTGATAAGGTGCTTACGCTCGATGCGGTTCGCCTCCTCGAGCACCTGCCTCCAGCGCTCCTTGATGGTCGTCTTCGCACCGAGCATCGTAAGGCTCGAGGAGGGGAACCCCTCATCCCGGTAGCACTCGATTGACGGAAAAATGAAGTCCGGCTTCGACTTTCCCTCGGTGTAGGGCTGTGCGGAGTATCGGATTCCCCTACCCTTGAACAGGAACTCAAGCTGGTGCTCGAACGCTGTGCCCGCGCGGGACTTCCTGCGCTGGAAGGTCGACATGGTGGTCTTCAGAATGCCGTCGACGTCGAGCTGGCCGTTCAAATAGGGCGCAAGGTCTCTCTCAAGCAGATGGCGCTCAAACACCTTGAACAGCAATTCCTCGCGCTCGTAGCACGCGAGCAGGCTTCGATCGGGGTCATCCGCCCAGTCGAGACCTTCAAGGGTTGAGATGGAGTACTCCGTAAAGTCGATGCCCTTCGGAAACGTATGTCCAAACCTCTTGACCATATCGTCCAAGTAGATATCCGCGCTCAAGGGAGCGCGCGTCTCGATACCAATCATGCCGAGGATGCGCGAGGCCACCGCACCGATACGGTTGCGCTCGCCCTTTGATACGGCATAGCCCGAGCGGTCGGGTTCCTCGAAGCCGAACAGCCACCTCAGCTGCGACTCGATGGTCGAGCCTTTTTTAGCGAAGATGATGAGCAGCCCGAGGTCATCGGAGTTGGCGACCACCATGAGGTCGCCAGCGGATGCCTGCCTGATGGCGGGGTTGTCCTTGTAGTAGAGACGGTACTCGGTTCTCGTGGGATGTTTGCGGCGCGCATCGTACCAAGTCACGGTCCCGTCGCACATCTCCGGCTCCGCCTCGTCGCACATGTAGGCGAACGTGGTGCGGATGTCGCGGATGTCGTCGTCACCGAACAGCGACCTCAGCGGCAGCGTGCCGTTGAACTCGTGCTGATTACTCCTACCTGCGTCGATATCGACGTCCGCGAGGGTCTTCGAGACCGCGCCGTCGAAGTAGCTGCTAAGCGCCCCGTAATCCATCCTGACACGCTCCCATCATGAGCTTGGCCACCGACCGTATTACAGGGACCGTCACCGAATTGCCGAACTGGCGGTAGGCCTGTGTGTCGGAGACCGGGATTATGAACCGGTCGGGAAATCCCTGCAAGCGCGCGCACTCTCTAGGGGTCAGCTTACGGGGGTTCTCGCCCTCGCCGCGCGAGACCAAGATCTCACTACCGTCCTTATGATAGCGTGCGGAGAGCGTCCTCGTGGTGTCCGATGGAGTGATAAGACCGTAGCCGAACCCGTTGCCGGCGGCCTCGTGCTTGGCCTTGTATGCTTTCAAATATGACCACAGCTTGTCGGAGAGCACGTACCTCGCGTCCGCATCCTCCTCCAGAATCTCCGCGGCTTTCTGACCACTGTTCGGGCAGTCGAGGTCGTCCCAAGAGAACTCCACATCGTCGCGAAAGCCAACAATGTAGATGCGCTCGCGGTGCTGGCATGTCCAACCCTTGGAGTCCAGAACCTTGTAGTGAACGTGGTAACCGAGCTCGTCCTGGAGGACCTGCATGATGACGTCGAACGTTCTGCCCCTGTCGTGACTGATCAGATTCTTCACGTTCTCGAGCAGGAACGCCTTCGGGCGCTTCTCGTTCAGGATGCGTGCAACCTCGAAGAAGAGCGTGCCCTGCGTCTTGTCTTCGAAGCCCGTAGCGCGACCAAGGGAGCGCTTCTTGGACACACCCGCAAGCGAGAACGGCTGGCATGGAAAGCCAGCGAGCAGCACGTCGAAGTCGGGGATGTCTGAAGCGGCGACCTCACGGATGTCCCCCGCCGGGGTTTCGCCGTAGTTCATGCGGTAGGTCTTCTGCGCAAACTTATCCCACTCGCAGGAGAAGACGCACCTGCCGCCCAGCTCCTGGAACGGCATGCGGATCCCGCCGATGCCCGCGAACAGGTCGATGAAGGTGAAGGCAGGCTTCCCCTCCCCTGCGGGTGCAAAGGGGGCGCGATGGCCGAGGGTGGAGATGTACTTCGACTCGGCTGCGGTGGGCCTTGTTTCGCCTGCCTCCCAGCGGCGCACCGTTCGCTCGCCGTTGGGGCCCATGCCTAGGGCAGCGGCGAATTCCTTCTGAGTCAAGCCGAGCTCCTGTCTCTTGGCCTTTACCTCATCTGCTGATAATTGCATGACGCACCTTCTGGATAGATAACAGGACAATATGTCCTCATTTTGCCACAGGGATGAAGAGATAAACTCGTCAGAATAGCAACCTTGCCCCAAACCATGGGTTTCTCACGTCTCCCACATCCGACAATCCATGTACCACTCAAACCGCGAAGACCCATCTAACCACCGCTGCGTTCTATACGATAGTCGTTCGCCAGGACATTTTTCTGCCGCCGCAGTCATTAGTCCAAGTGAAAAGCGGCAAGCCGAGAACCTCACGCCTCTCCATCATCAATCATTCCATTTCACAAATGACGCAGCGGCGCAATTAGCAACGCGGAGCATGGAACCATGCTATACCCGTCCAAACGATATTGTCCGCGCCCAACAGCTATCAATCAATTTACCTTGGCCTGCTGGCGCAGAGAGTGCAGCCAAGCCTCATGATCATCGTAACAATAAAGAACATGGGATCGCGAGGATTTGCCGAGGCGAATGTACTCCGGCCCCTTACTGGGACAGCGCCAATTTGCAAGGGTCTTCGCGCTTACGCCAATCAACTTTGCTGCCTCTTCACTCGAAAACGCAAGCGGGCGTACGGATTCAACAGCGCATGTCACGCCGTTTGCTCCACCCATAAAGACCCTCAGACTCTCCGATCACACCCACCCGTTACAGATTGAGACAATTTGACGGTACCGAATTCTTGTCAAGGCGTGGTACAATTGTGTCCCAACGCAAAGGAGGTACCTATGCCCACCTGTGTGCCCGTCCGAGACATGAAGGACACCGCTGCATTTACCGCGCTTGTTGAGTCCGAGCGCGACGTCACCGTAACTAAGAACGGCTATGAGGCCATGCACTGCATCAGCAGCGACCAGTATCGTCTCATGCAAGACGAAATCGCCAAAGCCAAGCTGCTGTCTCGTATGATGTTGGCAGAAGACGAGATATCGCAAGGCGACTACAGCGACTACGACTCCTTCGCGACCGCGATACGAGACAAATATGGCCTATAACGTCGTAATACTCGAAAGCGCACAATATGAATACGAGGCTATTGTCAGATACCTTGCTCAAATCCTTATGAACCCACGTGCAGCAGGCAATTTTGTTGCTGAGTTTGAATATCAGCTTGATCTGCTTCGCGAGCAGCCGCTCCTACGTCCCC
>URWM01000113.1 GCA_900551655.1 uncultured Collinsella sp. | reverse complement strand
TCGGCAGCGTCAGATGTGTATAAGAGACAGAAGTAGTACACCACGAAGTAGATGGGGCCGAGGAACAGGATAACCTGCCAGTTGGAGCCCTTGGCTGCACCCATAATGCCGTTAAAGATCAACGACAAGAGCGGGCCGCCGAAGGACGCGGAGCCAGCCACGTTGAACTGCAGGATATAGGTCAGCGCATAGGCAAGACCAGCCATGAGAGCGTGGAACACGTAGAGGATGGGCGCGATAAACAGGAAGGAGTACTCGAGCGGCTCGGTAATGCCGGAGAGGATGCAAGGCACCACGATGGCAATCATGAGCGCTGCGGTCTTCTTCTTGTTCTTGGGAAGCGCCGTCTTGTAGAAGGCGAGTGCAGCGCCAGGCAGGCCGAACATGGCGAAGATAACCTTGCCGTTCATGACAAAACGGCTGACCTCGATGTTAAACGGCGTGCTGGGAGAGCCCAGGATCGCGTTGTAGATATTGATAGCGCCCTGAACAGTCTGGCCGTCGATGGTCTCGACGCCACCGAGCGACGTGAAGAAGAACGGCAAATAGACAAAGTGATGCAGGCCAAAAGGCAGGAGCATGCGCTCGCCGGCGCCGTAGACAAATGCACCAAAGGCACCCGTAGTCTTGATGAACTCGGACAGCGCACCGAGAGCGTTCTGAATAAACGGGAAAACAAAGGACATGACCAATGCGAGGATGCTGCATGAGAGCAGCGTCACCGCTGGGATAAAGCGCGTGCCGTTGAAGATGGAGAACACGGCAGGCAGCTCAATCTTGTAGTAACGGTTATGCAACCATGCGACGATTGCGCCCACCAGAAGACCGCCGATAACGCCAGTGTCGAGCGTGGTGATGCCGAGGATCGTGCTCTGGCCCGTCGTAAGATTCGCGGGATCGATGACGCCAGTCGCCGTAAGGAACGTGCCCATCACGGAATTCATGCACATGTAGCCCAAAAAGCCACAAAGCGCCGCGGTAGCCTTCTCGGACTTGGCGAAGCCATAGGCGAGACAAATCGAGAAGATAACCGGGATGTTGTTCATAACGATGCTGGCAGCGGCCTTGAGAATCGAAAAGAAGATCGCAAAGCCCGGAGCAGCAAGCCAGGGAACAGCTGCCGTAAGGGTGGGGCTGGTAAAGGCATTGCCAAAGCCCTGAAGGATGCCGGCGATTGGCAGGATCAAGACAGGCGTCATGAGGACTTTGCCCAGGCGCTGGAACTTTGCCAGCAGCTCATCTTTGTTCATGGGATACCCCTCTTAAAGAAACGGGGCGTGCAGCTCCACAGCCCACACGCCCCATAACAGTTATCAAGCGCTATGGAACTAGCTACTTAAGCTCCGGCCAGTAATCCTTATTGGCCTCGATGAGCTTGTCGAGCACTTTGCGAGCCTTCTTTGCGTCACCGACCAGACGATTAAGCGTGAGTGCCTGCAGAGCCTTCTCGTAGGAACCCTCCATCCAAGCCTCAACAGTCAGGCGCTCATAGGCGTACTGGTTCTCCATAAGGCCGCGATAGAAGGTACCGATCTTGCCAACAGCATAGGGCTGCGGGCCATTGGCGCCCACGCTCGCCGCGACCTCTACCATGGCGTCATCGGGCATGCCCTCGATAATGCCGTTGTTGGGCACGATGACAATGAAGGTCTTGTTGGTGTTGCGATAAATGGCCGAGGTGATTTCCACGATCATATCGCCATGAGCGTCGTTCTGCACAACCGAGGAGTTCTTTGCGGTGCCGACTTTGGCAACACGCTCGCACTCGGCGAACACGCGCTTCTCACGACCGTTGATAACCTCGTCGGAGCGAGTGTAGTCGGGGTCGAGGTGAGCGACCTTGTACTCGGGATACAGATAGTACTGCAGATAAGTGTTGGGCAGATAGTCGGGGAAGTCCTCGAGCATGTCCTTGACCATGGCGTAGGTATCAAGCCAGGACTGGTCACGCTGCTCGGCATCGGCAGGAAGGAAGCCGTTCTTCTCCGTGTATTCCTTAATCTGCGGGACGAGGTCATGGCCCTCTTCATCGTAGATGTGCTTGAACCAACCGAAGTGATTGAGGCCAAAGTACACGGGCTCCGTCTTGCTCATATCGCGACCGAGCAGGCGACCGTAAGAGCGCATGAGGTTGACGGGCTGATCGCAGATGTTGAGGACGCGATGCTCATCGGGCAGGACGCGCTCGAGACCATATGCCACAATAGCAGCCGGGTTGGTGTAGTTGATAATCCACGCCTCCGGGCTATGAGCGCGAACGTCGTTGACGATCTCAACCATGTCATGCATGGAGCGCATACCGTAAGCCATGCCGCCAGGGCCCACCGTTTCCTGGCCGATGATTCCCATATGCAGCGGAATCTTCTCGTCCTTGCTACGCATCTCGTAGCCGCCGGTACGAATCTGGCAGAGCACAAAGTCGACGTCGGTGTAAGCCTCGTCCTTATCGGTGGTGTAACCAAACTCCACACCGGGCTCCTCCTCGGCGAAGAGGATCTTGCCAAACTCGCCGATCGGACGCTGACGCTCGGCATCGATGTCATAGAGCATCACGCGGTTCAGCGGCAGAATGTCCATGTGCTTGGTCAGGGCTTTAAGAATGCCAGGGCACCACGTGGAGCCGCCGCCAACGATCACAATATTGAGCTTATCCTTCATGTTCCGTCCCTCCAGGGTTGGCTGATCGGTGTTCTCGAAGACCTTGGGCTCCGCGGTTGTCCTCGGCTTGCTTCGTTTCGATTGATATTTTGCGACATAAGGTCATTTGAGAGTCCCCGTGTGGGCCAATGCGAAACGGGGACACATGATTTCGCTCACGACACAGATATGTGCAGGCAGACACGCACGTTTGCCCAGTTCATGGGCAATAGGCAATCTTGACCGATTACCGATTTCTCACCTGGCTACACAAAGCGGTACCATATGTACGGCAAGGTGCGAGGGGCTGAAACATCTTATGAAAGATCAAGAATCTTTTTATGATCATGTGCGGGCTGGCGAGAGCAAGCTCAACGATCTCGAAGGCGAGATCATGCGTTACATCATCGAGCTGCGTGATGATATTGACGATGTCACGCTTAAGAGCGTTGCTGAACGTTTCTTCGTCGCTCCCAATACAATCGTCAGGCTTGCCCACAAGCTTGGCTTCTCGGGGTTTACGGAGCTCAAACAATCGTATTCCGCCTCGCTCGACCGCAATCGATTCACTATCGAGGCACTTCCTCTCGACACCCAGCTCGTACAGACCAAAGATCTGCTTAACGACCGGGTCATCGATTCGGTTGTGAGTCTTATCCAGGACGCCTCGCATATCGTGTTCTTCTGCTCGGGCTTTTCGAAGTACCCGTGCCTCGAAATGGCTGAAAAGCTCAAAATAATGGGCAAGAATACCGATACGCTCAGTGAACGCCACGTCATGAGGCATTACGCAGAACTCCTCGGCAAAAACGACCTGGTCTTCAGCGTTTCCGTAAGCGGCGAGACGCAGGTGTCTATTGACGCCACATCGATAGCCAAAACGCGCGGATGCAAGGTCGTCACGCTCACCGGGTTTTCTCGAAATTCTCTCTCGAAACTAGCCGACTACCCTATCTACACCGTGCAAAAAGAAATCCGCTTGGGCAGCATGGACCTCGACAGTCGATTGATGTTCTATTACGTTTTCGAATTGATATTTGAGCGCTACTTCAAACTGGCCAAGAAATAAAACTTGGCATGCGCCCGGCTTCGACTCTTTAGCAGCCTTCTATATGAAAGGTATCGTTCTATGCAACGTGTACTGTTTATCTGTCACGGCAATATCTGCCGCTCGACGATGGCCGAGTCGGTGTTTACCGAGCTGGTGCACCGCGCCGGGCGCGCGGGCGAGTTTGTCATTGATTCTGCCGCGACCTCGACCGAGGAGATCGGCAACCCGCCGCATCACGGTACCGTTGCCAAGCTACGCGAAGTCGGGATTCCCGTCGTCGCACATCGTGCACGTCAGGTGCGTCGCGCGGAGTATGGCGACTGGGACCACATTGTCTATATGGACGACGAGAACGCCCGCGGCCTGTACCGAATTTTTGGGAAGGACCCCGATGGCAAGATCTCGCGCCTGCTCAATTGGACCGATCGCCCCGGCGACGTGGCCGACCCCTGGTACACCGGCAATTTCGACGCCACCTACCGCGATGTACTCGCCGGTTGCACCGCTATGCTCGAGCAGCTGTAGGCAATCGAGGTCGCGGGCCACGCCTTTGTCACATCCGGGACTGGCCCTAGACCGGCTTGACCTCCAGCTTTATCCCCTCGGCGCAGGAGTCGCCCAAAACATCCGAAAGGGCCCAGGTCGCATATAGCGGCAAATAGAGAACCGCTCCGTTGCGCTCAACGTTGCCTCTCGAGAAAACAATCCCGAGCCTTACGCCATATTCAGCCGTATCAAGCACATGACCGAGCGCAGCGTGCGCGTGGTAATAGGAGCCCGATTTAACCTCGATCGGAACAGCCGCCCCATCCGGTCCATCGACCACAAAGTCCACTTCACCGCGCTTTTTTGTCTGATAGTAGTAAAGCTGGCGATTTTGGGCAGCCAGCTGCTGGGCCACCACGTTTTCGTAAATGCCGCCCAGATTGGGCTCCTTACTATCAAGATACGCCGCTTGGGCGACTCCAACGGGGTAGCGCGCCATCAACATGCCCGTATCCGATTGATATAGCTTGAACTGCGATGGTCGTGCCGTCTTGAGCAGGGGCGATTTTGGCTCGGTTACGATATCGGCTTTGAGAGCAACGCCGGCATCGACAAGCCAGACAAAATCTCGCTGGTACTTCTCATAATGCGCCTTGGGGTCAATGGAATTGAGCACGAAACGCTTGTGTTCGCCCTCAAGCATAATGGGGAGCTGATCGTAGATGCTCTGCACCTGAAGGGCACGCCCGCTTGCATACTTGGAAATATCCCGTCGGTACTGTTCGTTGAGCTCGGACTGTAGCTGACGAACAGAGGCAAGGTCGCCCTGCGTGTCAAGGAAACGCTGCACGACCTCCGGCATTCCGCCGACAACGGTATAGGTCCTGAAGTTTGCCATCATCGCGTCATGAATGTAATCAGGAATGGGCCTCTCGCTGATACAGGCGTCACGTATCGTTTGGCGAGCCCCCTCGCTCACCCCGATTGCCCAGCAAAACTCCTCAAAATCGAGCGGGAACATCCTAAGCTCGTGGACATACCCCACGGGATAGGACCTGACGCCCTTGAACTGGGTCCCGAGCATTGACCCCGAAAACGCCCAACGGCACCTCCCGTCCTCAACAAGGAACTTTGCCATCGTCATGATGTCGGGGGCCTCTTGGACCTCATCGATAAACACGAGCGTTTTGCCTGGTGCAATCGACTTTCCCGAAAGAAGCGTCACCCTGCTGATGAAATCATCGGCATCCCGCGCCTCGAGAAGAGCATCTTTTGCCTGGCGATTTTCCATGAGGTTAAGCTCGATGTAGGTTGCATGGTTGGCTTTGCCAAATGCGCGAATCGAATAGCTTTTGCCAATCTGGCGAGAACCCGTAATGAACAAGGCCTTTTGCTCGGAAGACTTCAGCCAACGCTCCAGCTCTGCCGCTATTTTCCTGCGCAGCATAGGCTCTCTCCTCAGTGTCATCAAATGAAATGCAAAGTTTTATACGCTTGATTATCGATGAAACGCAGAATTTTAGAACCTAAAATCAAATGAAATGCAGAGATTTGAGATTATAAGCAAAAGAAGGGGCACCACCGGCGAATGTGGCAAAGGGGCTGTCCC
>URWM01000112.1 GCA_900551655.1 uncultured Collinsella sp. | reverse complement strand
CCTAAGCCTTCGTCGGCAGCGTCAGATGTGTATAAGAGACAGCCGTGGCAGATGTCTTTGCCGCCGCCGTCGCCTGCGCCCGCGCGGCCGGCGCCCACTATGTCGCCGGCGATATCGGCCCCATCGGCGCACTGCTTCGCCCCTTGGGCACCCTGAGCTTCGACGAGGCCTATGACCTCTTTGCCGAGGAAGTGCGCGCCGGCGTCGACGCGGGCGTGGACCTCTTTATTATCGAGACCATGACCGACCTTGCCGAGATCAAGGCTGCCGTCCTCGCCTGCCGCGAGAACTCCGACCTGCCCGTCTTTGCCACCATGACCTTTGAGGAAGACGGTCGCACCTTCCTGGGCACGAGTCCCGAGGTTGCCGCCATCACGCTCGATGCCATCGGCGCCGATGTCCTGGGCATCAACTGCAGCCAGGGCCCGGCCGAGCTCCGGGGACTCGCTGCACGCATGCTCACCGTTACCGACAAGCCCATCATGGTGCAGGCCAACGCAGGACTGCCCCGCGTGGACGACGACGGCAACACCGTCTTTGATATCCAGGCGCCCGAATACGCCGAGGCTGTCGCCGGCATGATTGAGGACGGCGTGAGCGTCGTGGGCGGCTGCTGCGGCACCACGCCGGCGCACATGGCCGCCTTGCGCACGCTTATCGATAACCACACGCCCAGCCCGCGCCACCGCAAGCCCAGCATGTCGGTCACGAGCGCTCAGACGGTCGTGGACCTTCCCTGCGACGGCCACAAGATCGCCGTCATCGGCGAGCGCATCAATCCCACCGGCAAAAAGCGCCTGCAGCAGGCCCTGCGCGACGGCAACCTGGACTACGTCGTGAGCCAGGGCATCAGCCAGCAGGAACAGGGCGCCGACATCCTGGACGTCAACGTAGGCCTGCCCGAGATCGACGAGGTCAAGATCATCCAGCAGGCGACCGAGCAGCTCCAGGGCTCCACGCTGCTGCCGCTGCAGATCGACTCCACCGACCCCGCAGCCGTCGAGGCAGCCGTGCGCCGCTACGCCGGCAAGCCCATCATCAACTCGGTCAATGGCAAACGGCAAATCATGGACGAGATCTTTCCCCTAGTCGCCCACTACGGCACCAACGTTGTCGGCCTCACGCTCGACGAAGACGGCATCCCCGATACCGCCGAGGCCCGCTTCGCCATCGCCGAGCGCATCGTGGCCGAGGCCGCCCGCTACGGCATTGGCCCGGACCGCATCCTCATCGACTGCCTGGTCATGACCGCCTCGACCAATCAACGCCAGGCCGAGCAGATCCTGCGCGCCATGTCCCTGTGCAAGGAGCGCCTGGGCGTCAAATGCGCGCTCGGCGTGTCGAACATCAGCTTTGGCCTGCCCGCTCGCCCGCTGCTGGGTTCGGTCTTTTTGGCCGCCGCTTTTGGCGCGGGTCTGGACGCCCCCATCATGAACCCGGGCTCCAAGCGCTTTATGGATACCGTCTACAGCTATCGCGTCCTGAGCGTTGAGGACGAGGGCTCGACCGGATACATCGAGCGCTATGCCGGCTGGACCGATCCGTATAAGATCGCCGCCAACCCGGCAGCAGCTCAGGCCGCATCGACCGACACCGTGCCCGCTGCCGGCACCGACGGCACCGACGGCAACGACGACCCGATTCGTCGCATGGTCGTCTCGGGCCGCAAAGGCGAGATCGCTGCCGAGACCGAGCGTCTGCTGGCAGACCACGACGCCATGGACCTCATCAACAATCACTTTATCCCCGCCCTTGACGAGGTTGGCGTCCTCTTTGACCAGGGAAAATTCTTCTTGCCGCAGCTCATGGCCTCGGCCGAGGCCGCACGCGTGGGCTTTGACACCATCAAGCGCCTGATGCCCGCCGGCGAGATCGCCGACAAGGGCAAGATCTGCGTGGCCACCGTCAAGGGCGACATCCACGACATCGGTAAGAACATCGTCAAGATGCTGCTCGATAACTACGGCTACACCGTCTTTGACCTAGGCCGCGACGTCGACCCGCAAGAGGTGCTCAAGACCGTGCAAGAGCGTGACATTAAGCTCGTCGGCCTCTCGGCGCTTATGACTACCACGGTCGTCGCCATGGAAGAGACCATCAAGTTGCTCCATGCCGAGGTTCCGGGCGTCAAGATCATCGTAGGCGGCGCCGTGCTCACCCCCGAATACGCCAAGCAGATCGGCGCGGACTACTACGCCAAGGACGCCGCCGAAAGCGCGCGCATCGCCGAAGAGGTCTTTGGGCAGTAACACAACGGAAACAACCGAGCACCAAAACGTGCCGCATGCGCCACTTGGCACGTGCGGCACGTTAGAATAGAAAAGACTATGCTCGTTTTGGCAGATAGGAGCGCAAGGATGGCGATCACGCCCGCAGAAATCGCGGAAACCCGCGGCATGGTTGAGGAGCAGAACCTCGACATCAGGACCATCACCATGGGTGTTTCGCTCATGGGTTGCGGTGACGAGAACCTCGACCGCATGTGCACGAAGATCTACGACCACGTGACGCACACGGCTGAGCATCTGGTCGAGACCGCCGAGAACCTCGAGCGCGAGTACGGTATCCCCATCGTCAACAAGCGCGTTTCCGTCACCCCGGTGGCCCAGATCGCCGCGTGCTGCAAGGATGAGGACCTCACCCCCATCGCGCACGCCCTCGACCGCGCGGCCGAGACGCTCGGCATCGATTACCTGGGCGGCTTCTCCGCGCTCGTCCAGAAGGGCATCGGCGACGCCGACCACCGCGTCATCCAGTCCATCCCCCAGGCGCTCGCCACCACGAGCCGCGTCTGCTCCAGCGTCAACGTCGCCAGCCTGCGCGCCGGTATCAACATGGATGCCGTGCTCATGGCCGCCCAGACCATCATCGATGCCGCTAAACTCACGGCCGACCAGGATTCCGTCGGCGCTTCCAAGTTTGTCTGCTTTGCCAACATGGTCGAGGACTCCCCGTTTATGGCGGGCGCCGTCCACGGCGGTGGCGAGGCCGACGCCGTCATCAACGTAGGCGTCTCGGGCCCCGGCGTTATGGCCGCAGCCCTGGAGACGCTGCCCGATTCCGCATCGATGATGGAAGTCGCCGAGAAGATTAAGCAGACCGCCTTTAAGATCACCCGTGCCGGCGAGCTCATGAGCCGCGAGGCCGCCCATCGTCTGGGTGTCGAGAAGGGCATTGTCGACCTGTCGCTGGCTCCCACGCCTGCCATCGGCGACTCCGTTGCCCGCATCCTCGAGATCATCGGCGTGGGCACCTGCGGTGGCCCGGGCACGACCTGCGCGCTCGCCATGCTCAACGATGCCGTCAAGAAGGGCGGCGTCATGGCCAGCTCCAGCGTGGGCGGTCTCTCGGGTGCCTTTATCCCCGTGTCCGAGGACGCCGGCATGATCGCCGCCGTCGAGGCCGGCGCGCTTTCGCTCGAGAAGCTCGAGGCCATGACCTGCGTGTGCTCCGTCGGCCTGGACATGATCGCCATCCCCGGCGACACCCCGGTCGAGACCATCGCCGGCATCATCGCCGACGAGATGGCCATCGGCGTCATCAACAACAAGACCACGGCCGTCCGCGTGATTCCCGCCATCGGCAAGGGCGTGGGTGACTGCGTCGAGTACGGCGGCCTGTTCGGCCGTGCGCCCATCATGCCGGTGAACCCCAACGCCGGCACCGTGCTTGCCCACCGTGGTGGACGCTTCCCGGCACCGCTGAACTCGCTGAAGAACTAGCTGAGGGGGACTGGCGAGGAGCCCCGGGGAGGGCAAATATATAAGGTCGCCTGCTCGGACAGTCCTGATTCGCACGGAGAGCACATTAAGTGCTCTCCGGCTCGTGCGGAACTCGCGATCGACCTTATATATTTGCCCTCCCCGGGGCTCCCGCACAACGGGACCTCAGTTGGGTTCTATCCCGGTTGCAGTTGCTTCGCTCCTGCACCACTTGGCTGGTGCAGCGGTTTGGCGTTGGAGCGGTTCTTTTTCTGATATATGCTGGTTGCGGCTCTTCTTTTGGGAGGAGTCGCTTTTTTGTTGCTAGGAGGTTGGCCCGTGGTTGATGGGGAGATTCGTTCTGATCTGCTTTCTGCGGATTGGAATGGCGAATGGATACGTCTGCAAGCTGATCGGCGGCGGGCTGATGATTCTTTTGAATGGGATAAGCGGGCTCGGCATTTTCGGCCGTTGGAGACTGCCCCGTATGCCCGGGACTTTATCAAGCTGTTGGCGTTAAAGCCTGGTGAATCCGTGCTCGATATGGGGTGTGGGGCTGGGTCGATTGCCATTCCGCTTGCTCAGGCTGGGCATCCTGTGATTGCTGCTGACTTTTCCCCTGCTATGTTGGGCACGCTTGATGCTGGCATTGAGTACTATGGGCTCGAGAATCGCATTACGCCGCTTGAGCTTGCTTGGGATGATGATTGGGATTTGGTTGGACCGGTCGCGAAAGCGGTGGATGTTGCCTTTGCCAGTCGGTCAGTTACGACGACCGATCTAAAAGGTGCGCTTGCCAAGCTCGACCGTACGGCTCGTCGGCGTTGTGCTGTCACGATGGTCGCCAACTCCAGCCCGCGCTATGATCTGCACTTGATGAACGCTATCGGCGCCTCGGTTACCTGCAGCAATGGCTTTGTGTACGCCTTCAACATCCTCATTCAGATGGGTGCGTTGCCGCAGGTTACATACTTTGAATCGCCTCGTCGCGATACCTTCGATAGCCTTGAGGCAGGCGTGGCGGATTTTTCCCGTATGCTCGAGCATGGCAACGAGGATAAGATCGACCGCCTGCGCGACTATATCGCTCAGCACATGATCGAAAACCCCCATGCCGGCGAGCCGGGCTCCAAGGGCGTGCCGCAGGGGCGCTATATGCTCGACCATATCCGTAAGGTTCGCTGGGCGTTTATTGCATGGGAACCGGTCTCTGAATCCCGCTCGTAGCCCGTTCACAGCCCGCACTGCCCATCACCTCGGCATCCGCATTCTTTTTGAACTGGGCAAACGCGCTCCACACCGCGCCGTTCCTGCGCTATCGTGGGACAGCTCACGTAGATTAAGGCCCCGTCGCGGGGCGCCCCATACATAGAAAGCGAGAACCCATGGCACTGACAGGAGCCCAGGTCAAGCAACTTCGCAGCATGGCCCATCATCTCAACCCCGCCATCATCATCGGTAAGTCCGATGTCAACGAGGGCACCGTCGAGCAGACGGTCGCCTACCTGGAGAAGCACGAACTCGTTAAGTGCTCCGTGCTCGATGGCTCCAGTCTTTCCGCCCGCGAAGCCGCCGAAGAGCTCGCCGAGCGCTGCCACGCCGAGGTCGTCCAGGTCATCGGCCGCAAGTTCTCGCTGTATCGCGAGTCCTCGCGCAAGGATATCGAGAAGATCAAGCTCGTCTAAATACCGGCTGGTCATACCGAGCAAGTCTGCGGGCGTCCAATCGATTCGGACGCCCGTTTTTTATCGCTCGACAAGCACGCGCTTGAGCCTGCCTTCGACCAGGCGCTCATACAGGCGCCTTGTCTCGGGCTCGGGCACGCCTTGAACCTGCTCTCGCAGGTGGTGCATGTGGCCGCTGTATAGCTCGACAACATCGCGGCGTCGTCCCGCCGCACCGTAAACGCGCATGGCACAGCGAACCATGTCCTCACGCGCCGTCTCTTGGCGAAGCCCCGATTCAACGAGCCAAATTGCCGATTGCAGGTCATTTTCCTCGAGAGCGGCATTCGCTCCCCTAATCATGCAGTCGATGTACTTGGATTGCATAATGTGGCGCATGCGCGTAAAAAACGTGGGGTTGCAACCGGTGCTGTCTCTTATACACATCTCCGAGCCCACGAGACGTAGAGGAATCTC
>URWM01000111.1 GCA_900551655.1 uncultured Collinsella sp. | reverse complement strand
AACTTGGATATCGTGCCCGCCATCAATAAGATCGACCTGCCGTCGGCACACCCCGACGAGGTCAAGACCGAGATCGAGGACGACCTGGCGATCCCTGCCGACGATGCCGTATGCGTATCGGGCAAGACCGGCGAGGGCATCCACGATCTGCTGGAGTCCATCGTCTTTTTGATCTCTCCGCCCAAGGGCGATGCAAACGCGCCGCTCAAGGCGCTCATCCTGGACTCGTATTTTGATGAGTACCGCGGCGTCGTTGCCACGGTCCGCGTGTTTGACGGCTCCATCAAAAAGGGCGATACCCTCCTTATGATGCAGGCAAAGGGTGACTTTTTGGTCGATGGCGTGGGCGTCAAGCGTCCCGCCGAGACACCAGTTGACGCGCTGACGGTCGGTGAGGTGGGCTACGTGGTCACGGGCCTGAAGGACCCCGAGGCCGTGCGCGTGGGCGATACCCTTACGTGGGCGTCGAATCCCTGCCCCGAGCCGCTTCCCGGCTACCGTGAGGCCAAGCCCATGGTCTACACGGGCCTGTTCCCGATCGACAACAAGGATTACGAGAACCTGCGCGACGCTCTCGATAAGCTGCATGTCAACGACCCGTCGTTGGTGTGGGAGCCCGAGACTTCGGTGGCGCTCGGCTTTGGTTTCCGCGTTGGCTTCTTGGGCCTGCTGCATATGGAGGTCGTCAAGGAGCGCCTGGAGCGCGAGTTCAATCTGGACCTGATCGCCACGAGCCCCTCGGTCGACTACCACGTGTACAAGACTGACGGCGAGATGATCGATGTCCGCAGCCCGCAGGATCTGCCCGAGGCTACGCGCATCGAGCGCATCGAGGAGCCCTACCTCAAGGCCAAGATTATCTGTCCGCCCGAGTATACGGGTGCCGTCATGCAGCTCGCTATCGAGCATCGCGGCATTACAACCGACATGATCCATCTCACGAGCAAATCGGTCGAGATGCGTTTCGACATGCCGCTTGCCGAGCTCATTCTGGACTTTTTTGACCAGCTCAAGAGCCGCACCAAGGGTTACGCCTCGCTCGACTACGAGTTCAACGAATATCGCCCCTCCGAGCTCGTCAAGCTCGACATCCTGCTTTCGGGCGACGAGGTGGACGCGCTGTCGTTTATCGTGCACAAGGATAAGGCTTATGGCCTGGCCCGCGGCCTGTGCGACAAGCTCAAGGAGATCATCCCGCGACAGCTGTTCGAGGTGCCTATCCAGGGCGCCATCGGCAACAAGATCATCGCCCGCTCCACCGTTAAGGCACGTCGTAAGGACGTACTGGCCAAGTGTTACGGCGGCGATATCTCGCGAAAGCGCAAGCTGCTCGAGAAGCAAAAAGAGGGCAAGAAGCGCATGAAGGCCATCGGCTCGGTCGAGGTTCCGCAGGAGGCCTTTATGGCGATTCTCAAGGTGGACGAGTAGGTCCATGGCGCTTTCTGAATTCAGCAAGCGGCTGCTGGGCGCCTATGCCGAGCAGCCGTTCCTTATGGCTCCCATGGCGGGCGTAACCGACCCCGCCTATCGCATCATGTGTCGCCGTCGCGGTGCCCATCTTGCCTACAGCGAGATGGTGAGCGTTGCGGGCCTTGCCTATGCCAGCAACAAGACGTGGCGTCTGGTGTTGCCGGCCGACGAGGAGCAGCAGATTTGTGTGCAGCTCTTTGGTTCCAAGCCCGATCAGTTTGCGAGCGCCGTCGCTGCCGTCGAGGAGCGCGTGGGCGACCGCCTGTCACTGATTGATATCAACATGGCCTGTCCGGCTCGCAAGGTCGTTACCAAGGGCGAGGGCTCGGCGCTTATGCGCACGCCCGACCTGGCCGAGAAGATTGTCGAGGCAGCGGTGGGCGCGGCGCATGTTCCCGTGACCGTGAAGATTCGCAAGGGTTTTTATGCCGAGGATCGCAACGCCGCAACGTTTGCCCAGATGCTCGAAGGGGCGGGCGCCTCTGCAGTTGCCGTGCACGGTCGTTGTGCCACGCAGCTCTATACGGGCCAGGCCGATTGGTCGGTCGTCGATGAGGTGGCCGACGCCGTCGAGATTCCCGTTATCGGCTCGGGCGATGTGTTCTCGGCAGAGGATGCCGCGGAGCATCTGCAAAGCTCGGGTGCCAGCGCGGTGTTCATCGCGCGCGGTATCTATGGTAACCCCTGGGTGTTCGGCGATGCCCGCGCCCTTGCGCTCGATGGCACGCCGGTACCGGTGCGTAGCTCGGTCGAGCGACTGGGCGCCCTGCGCGAGCACCTGACGCTCACGCACGAGCTGTTGCCGCTCATGTCGCGTGCCCGTACGTACGCGAGTTGGTATTTAAAGGGCATGCCCCATGCTGCGGCCTGGCGCGCCCAGGTGGTGCGCTGCTCCACGTACGAGGAGTTCATGGCATTGGTCGATGATATCGAGCGCGATGTGGTGGCCTGCGAGGCCGCACTTGCCGCCGGCGAGTCGGTGCCCGCGCATCCGCTGGAGGCCTAAGGGTGGCCGTTACCGCGCTGTACGTGCACGTGCCGTTTTGCGCCCAAAAGTGCCGGTACTGCGACTTTGACTCGCGCAGTTTTGCTCCGTGCGACCTGAGTGCTGCGCTCGATGCCTATTTTGAGCAGTTGTATGCGCGCCTTGATGCCTTTGGAGACGTCGGGGCGCTTGCGCAGATCCGTACCGTCTATGTTGGCGGCGGCACGCCGTCGCTGGCGGGGGAGCGTCTGGTAGAACTCGCCCGGCGTATCTCTGCGTGGTGCAAGCCCGTTGAGTTTACCTGCGAGGCCAATCCTGAGTCGCTGACCGCCGAGCTTACCGCTGCGCTTGCCAAGGTTGGTGTCACACGCGTCTCTCTGGGCGTGCAAACGCTCGATAACGCCGAGCTTGCTGCGATTGGCCGTATTCACGATGCCGACCGGGCGCTCGCTGCCATCACGACGGTTAAGGACGCTGGGCTCGATGTGTCGTGCGACCTGATGTGCGGCCTTCCCGGGCAGACCGCCGTAAGCTGGCAGCGCACGCTCGATGGTGTGTTGGCGGCGGCGCCGCATCATGTGTCGGTGTACCCGCTCACGCTCGAGGAGGGCACGCCGCTCTACCGCATGGCGTGTCGCGACGAGTCGCTCGAGCCCGACGAGGATTTTCAGGCTGCATGCATGGACGCGGCGCGTGAGCGCCTGGGTGTGGCCGGCTATCACCCGTATGAGGTGGCAAGCTACGCGCTCGACGGCCATGAGTGCGCCCATAACATTGCCTATTGGACCGGACAGGGCTATCTGGGTTTGGGTCGTTCTGCCGCCGGTATGCTCGATGCCGAGGATTTCGATCGCTTGGCTAAATTGTTCCCTGGCGCGCCTTCTCGAGGCGATGCGTATCGCGTGCGTCTGGTGCAACGCGATGATGGCGCGACGGCGTTTGAGGCCGAATATCTGTCGCAGCGCGAGGCTGCGGCCGAGGACCTGATGCTCGCTTGTCGCATGACGCGCGGCGTTGCATCCGACCTGTTGGTTCGCGCGGCTCGTGTCATCCCTGCTGAGGAGCTGACAGCGGCTTGTGACCGCGCTCTTGAGCTTGGGCTTGCCGCTTGGGTGCCCGAGCACGGTGATACCCATGCGGGGCCTATCGCCTCTGGCGATGTCATCGCCGGCCTCACCTGTGCCCGCCTGGCGCCGACCCACCTGGGTTGGCTCGATGGAAATGTTCTGTTCGAGCTGTTTTGGGATCTAGCTTAGGCCGCTCGGGTAGAATTACCGGAATATATACGCTGCTGTGAGCAGGAGGTTGCCGCGCATGGCGACGATGAACGAAAAAGATTATTACGAGATTTTGGGTGTCTCCAAGGACGCCACCTCGCGTGATATACAGAAGGCCTTCCAGCAAAAGGCCCGCAAGCTCCATCCGGACGTCAACAAAGAACCTGATGCCGAGGAAAAGTTTAAAGAGGTTTCCGAGGCCTATGCCGTGCTTTCGGACGAGCAGAAGCGTGCGCGTTACGACGCCATGCGGTCGGGCAATCCCTTTGCCGGTGCACCGACGGCTTCGCCCTATGGCGGTGGCTATGCCGGCAGCGCCGGTTACGGCAATCCCTTTGACGGCGGTTTCCCCTTCGGGGGCGCCTGGGGCCAGCCCCGTCGCGGCCAGGCGGCCTACAACCCCGAGAGTGGCGCCAACGTGGTCGTCGATATCAAGCTCGACGCCAAGGAGGCCAAGGGCGGTGCCCGCAAGACCGTCCGCTATACGCGCTTCGATACCTGTGGTCACTGCGGAGGTTCGGGTTCTGTTTCGTCCGAGCATGCACATACTTGTCCGAGCTGCGGTGGTCGCGGCCACATCGACGTCGACCTGTCTTTCCTGTTTGGCGCCGGCACGTTTCAGTCGGTCTGCCCCGAGTGCGGCGGTTCCGGTAAGGTCGTCGCCGATCCCTGTCCCGATTGCGGCGGCAGCGGCCGTGTCCGTGTGACCTCCGAGCAGACAATTGAGTTTCCTGCCGGTACGCACGATGGCGATGAGGTCCGTATTGGTGGCATGGGTCACGCCGGCACCAACGGTGCCTCGGGCGGCGATCTGGTCGGCCGCGCCCATGTCGAGGCTGAGCGTCTGGAAGGCAAGGCCCGTACCGGTTTTTACCTGATGGGCATCGTGGCGCCGTTTTTGGTGCTATCGGCCATCTCGGGCGTGTTCTCGGCCTTTGCCGTGATGTGCTTTATTCCGTTTGCCATGGGCCTGTTTATGGTGCTCTCGGATGGCGTGCTGCATCGCAGCCTGCTGTGGTGGAAGCGCGGCGCGATGCAGTTTGTCAACGGTTTTGCCAACGGATTTATGTTTGCGCTCGTGTCGGTTTGGTTTGCGAGCTGCTCGCAGCGTGCCATGCTTTCGCCTTACGGAATGCAATAACATCAAACCCTCTGTTTGCGCTCGGCCCAGCTTGGGTATAGGACGCACTGTGACAATAATGAAAGTTGGAAGGATTCGGTCGTGTCGGAAAATAGGGATTACTACGAGGTACTTGGCGTTGACAAGGATGCCGACGCGCGGACGATTAAGCGCGCGTTTCTAAAGAAGGCCCGTACCGTACACCCGGACGTTTCGGACGACCCCGAGGCCGAGGCCAAGTTCAAAGAGCTCAACGAGGCCTATTCCGTTCTTTCCGACGAGCAGAAGCGTGCTAACTACGACCGTTACGGCACCGCGGACGGCCCCGGTGGTTCCGGCTATGTCGACATCAACGATATCTTTGGTGGCATGGGCATGGACGACCTGTTCTCGTCGTTCTTTGGCGGCGGTGCCGGCGGTGGCGCCCGAAATCGCCGTGAGCGTCGTCGCGGCCGCGATATGGCCATCTCCCTTTCGGTGACCCTTGAGGAGGCGGCACTCGGTTGCAAAAAGACGATCAGCTATGACCGCCTTGCCCCCTGCGAGGATTGCAACGGCACCGGTAGGGCCGAGGGCGCACAGGAAAAGCAATGCAGCCGCTGCCACGGCACGGGCTATGTCACGACGGTCCAGCGCTCGTTCCTGGGCCAGGTTCAGTCCTCTTCGCCTTGCCCTGACTGCCACGGCGAGGGCACGGTCATCGACCATCCCTGCGAGACCTGCGACGGTCAGGGCCGCACGCCTTCGCACGAAAAGATCGACATCGATATTCCCGCCGGCGTTTCGACCGGTCGCCAGCTGCGCGTGAGCGGCTTTGGCGAGGCTGGCCTTCGCGGTGAGCCCTCGGGCGACCTGATCGTCAACGTGCGTGTCGCCGACCACGAGCGTTTTAAGCGCAATGGCGATGACCTGTATCTGGTGAGCGACATCTCGATTGCGCAGGCCGCGCTCGGATGCGAGATTGAGGTCGAGGGCATTATGCCTGACGAGCTCGTCAAGGTGACGGTTCCTGCCGGCACGCAGTACGGTCTGTCTCTTATACACATCTGACGCTGCCGAC
>URWM01000110.1 GCA_900551655.1 uncultured Collinsella sp. | reverse complement strand
CTTCGTCGGCAGCGTCAGACGTGTATAAGAGACAGGTTCCGGACTGCGGACGTGCCCTATGCGGCATGATTCAGCGGTCTGGAACCCGTTTTGCCTTAGATTTGCTAAGGCAGGGAGACCTGCTGGGCCAAAAAACATCAAATATGAGTACTGTTACCGATTTGGTAGCAGCAATTTTGGACTAATAAGGCCAGATGGCAAGTCGAAATGGGTAGCGCACAGAGATGTGGTGTAAGAGGCGGGGCATGCCCCGCCTCCGCCCTTTCTTGAAAGGGAGGGGACACCGCCTAGAATTCGTCGTTGGAGTAATGAAGGTGACGAATGGAAGGAAAGGCGATGCCCCAAGAAGAGAGTGTACTGCGCCTCGGTCGCGACGAGGCCCTCGAGGCGGCGAGGCTTTGGCAGGAGTGCGGCGACGCGCGCGAGTTCGCGTGCAGGGTGCTGGGCGGCGTGATGAACGCACTGATGGACTCCGAGGCCCAGCAGATGTGCGGCGCGAGCCGCAACGAGCGCAGCGACGGCAGGGAGAACAGCCGCAACGGCTACCGCCCCAGGTCGCTCAAGACCGCCGTGGGCGACGTGGAGCTCGAGATACCCAAGCTCAGGCACGGCACCTACTACCCCGAGGGCATGCTCGCGCGATGGTCGCGCGTCGACACCTCGGTGGCCGCCATCGTGCAGGAGATGTACGTGTGCGGCGTGTCCACCCGCAAGGTCGAGCGCGTGGCGTCCAAGCTGGGCATATCCTCGCTGTCGAGCTCGGAGGTCTCGAGCCTCTGCTCCGACCTCGACGCCGAGGTGGCGGAGTTCCGCCGCCGCGACCTTTCGGGCACGCCGTGCTGCTACCTGTGGCTCGACGCCACCTACATGAGCTGCAGGGTCGGCTCGTCGGTCGTCTCGCAGGGCGTCGTGACCGCGATCGGGCTGGGCGCCGACGGGCGCAAGCACTTCCTGGGCTGCGACGTGGTCGACACCGAGAGCGAGGACTCCTGGGCGGCATTCCTCGGCGGGCTGCGCGAGCGCGGGCTGGCCGGCGTTCGCCTCGTGGTCTCCGACAGCCACGCCGGGCTCGTGGCCGCCGTCTCGCGCCTGTTCCAGGGCTGCGCCTGGCAGCGCTGCGTGACGCACCTGCAGCGCAACCTCCAGAGCGCCTGCTCGGGCAGGCCCGAGGACTCCAAGGCGGCCGTCAGGGACCTCGTGCACGCCGCGGTCTACCAGGACGACCCCGACCTCGCGCGCTGCGTGTGGGCCGAGGCGGCGCCCTGGGTGGCGTCGGTGTCCGCCAGGGCCGGCGAGGTCTTCGAGCAGGCCGAGGACTCCGCGCTGGCGTTCACGGCCTTCCCCAGGGCGCACTGGGCCAAGCTCCGCACCAACAACGTCCAGGAGCGCGCCAACCGCGAGATCAAGCGCCGCTACAGGGTCGTGCAGTCCTTCCCCTCGAGGGAGTCGATGCTGCGCCTGACGTGCGCGGGCCTCATGGAGACCGAGGGGCAGTGGTCCCAGCAGCGCGTGTTCTCCGAGGCCTCGGCCGCCGAGGGCTTCGCCGAGCCCGCGGACAGGCCGGCCCCGACAGAGGGGAGGCGCCGCGCGCTCGGGCGGCGCGCCAGGGAGATAGTGGACGAGATAGTCGAGAAGCGCGGCCTCAAGAAGGAGTAACATCGGGGCTTGCAGCGACGGACCTCAGGACACTCTTACACCACGTCTGCGCGCGCCACCTCGAAATGGCGATGAAAGCACGATTTTGATCCAACTGTTAGTCCTTATAATGGACATATGTTGCGTAACTTAAGCAAATACTATCTTTTTATATGTTGCAAACAAAGTAGCAGTACTCATTTTTGCCATTTTTTGACCACGGCCTTTGCGATAGATGTGCTGGCGGGTTCGAATCCCTCTGCGATGGGCCTGAAAAAGGAAAGGCCTCCATCGCTGGAGGCCTAACAATTCAGTGGTGGGCGATGAGGGATGTCCGCGTGCGGCTGGCGCCGCCCGCGCCCCGCTTCGTCGCTCCGCTCCTCGCGTGCTGCGCTGGAAAACGCTTCGCGTTTCCTCAGCTCCGCACCCTTGCGGGCTCGAATTCCTCCGCTTGCCCACAAGAAAGCGCCCTGGGCCGTTATGGGCTTAGGGCGCTCAGTTTTAATGGCTGGGACGGAGGGATTCGAACCCCCAACAGCCGGCACCAAAAACCGGAGTTCTACCGTTGAACTACGTCCCAATGTTTGGCGTTGCCCAAAAGCAACTCGTCTAGTTTACCTAATCTGCGAGGGCATCGCAAACGCCATCGAGCAGACGTACGGCGAGGGTCTGCGCGTCGCTGGCCGTGAAGGTGCCGTTGTAGCGCGTCATTCCCGTGAGCTCGATGCGAATTCGTGCCGGCTTTTGCTGTGCGGCGACATTGGCGGTACGGATGCGCTGGGCCAGGTTGTGGCACTCGGCGAGGGCGATCGTGGCGCGCGGGGCGGCGTCTGCAGGCAACTCGTCGCTTGCGATCTCGAGCACCAGGTCGACATCGGTCGGAACCTCGGAATCGCAAAGCATCATGCCGCTGCTGTCGGTCGTCGCCGTGGCGATGTTCCACATGCGCGATGCTACGCTGCGCGCGATAGGGTCCTCGCCGATGACGGCAATCTGGAAACGCTCGAGCACGTTGGCGGCGCGCGCAAAACCGATGCGAGACTCGGCTTCGGTGACCGAGGGCTTGCCCTCCCACACATGGTGCAGGCGGTTGATGTAGGCGTAGGTGTCCTGGAAGGCCATGCCGTCGGCAAACAGACCGACGTTTTCCTGGAACTGCTGAAGGGCCGCCTCGGTGTGAGGGCCAAAGTAGCCATCGTCCTCGCCGCAGGCAAAGCCCAAAACGTTGAGCGCCTTCTGCAGGGCCTGCACGTCGGCACCATGGAAATTGGGCATACGCAGGTAGAGGGTGCGGTCGCCTAGCTTATACGAGGCGTCGACCAGGGCGCTCCAGCAGGGGATATCGACGGCACAACCAGCGGCAAGGCCGCTATCGAGCCTAAAGGTGCCAACAGCCTGTTCGGTGGTGGTGCCAAAGCGCTTGTCGGCAACCTCGGTGTCATCGATTGTATAGCCGAGCTGCAGAAGGCGGGACTGAACGTCCTCGACGGCTGCTCCCTGCATGCCCGTTGTAATAGGTTCCATGAACGAACCCCTTTCGGCGTACCATTCGTACTATTTGAGCGTGTGTCGGATAGACAACGCAAAGGGATGCATAAACATGCACTCAACAGTGTAGCAAGTTGTACCCAAATACGCTGCTGACAGGTTTTATAACCCCCGCTAGTTAAGGCGCTCCACAAAGAAATCTGCCATGGAGAGGAACAGTTCGCGTGCATGCGCCTCGAGCGAAACGTCCTCGATGGCGGCCTTGGCTTTGGCGGTCAGGTCCAGCGCGTAGGCGTGGGCGTAATCAATAGAGCCGGTCTCCTGGAAGATCTCCACGGCGCGTGCGAGTTGCGCGGGGTCCTCGGTGCCCGAGGAAAGGATCGCTTCAATCTCGTCGTGATAGCGCTCATCAGACAGGGCGTGCACGGCAACGAGCGTGCGCTTACCCTCGGTGATGTCGGTGCGGAAGTCCTTGTTGGCGGCCTCCTTGGTGCCGATCAAGTTGAGCAGGTCGTCTTGAATTTGGAAGGCAAGGCCCGTGTGCAGGCCAAAGGCGCGCAGCGCCTCAATTTGCTCCTCGCTGCCTCCGCCAATGATGGCTCCGGTGGCAAGCGGCGTGGCTCCGCTGTAGTACGCGGTCTTGTGCGTCGCCATGTCCAGATAATCGTCGACCGAGATGTCGAAGCGTGCGTCACGGACCCAGCCCAAGTCGAGCGCCTGGCCCTCGATGGTGCGAACGATCATCTCGGTAAGCTCGTGGAGCACGCGAAGCTTCACGTCTGCGTTGAGCGTAGGGTCGTCGAGAACCGTCTTGGTGACCATGGTGAGCGCTAGGTCGCCACAATTGATGGCAAGGCCCGTGCCCTCGGTGAGGTGCATGCAGGGCTTGCCGCGGCGCAGCTGTCCGTTGTCGGCGATGTCGTCGTGGATGAGTGCGCCCGACTGAAAGTGCTCGATGGCCGCCGCGGCGCTGCGGGCGCTCTCAAAGCTGCCGCCCACCGCGGTGGCGGCGAGCATGCAGATGAGCGGGCGGTGGCGCTTGCCAGCGTTTGCCGTAAATGCCGAGAGCGGGGTATACAGGTAGCGCTCGATATCGGCGGAAGTCGCCTGTCCGTCAAAGAACGTGGCCAGATAGTCGTTAATCTGGTCAAAGTGCTGGGCTAAAAAGCTGGTAAACGGACTGGACACGGGTTCTCGCATTCTTTGATAGGTTGCATCGTTGCATTATGCAGACAACATATTGCCACATTAGGGCGTCGAGCGCGGCGGTTGAAGATGATTGGTCCATGCGGCCGCAAGTGCGGTAGGGGCTTGGCTAGATAAGCCCAAAGTGTTCGAGCGCGGTGACGACGCCGTCGTGGTCGATGCTGTCGGTGACATAGTCGGCCTTTTCCTTGAGGAAGTCCGGTGCGTTGCCCATGGCGATACCGACATCGACGGCGTTCATCAGCGAGATGTCATTGCTGGCATCACCGATGCCATACACCGTTCCATGGTTGGGGTCGAGAGCGTCGAGTACGGACTGGATACCCTCGCGCTTGGTGCATTCGCGAGGCGAAATCTCGGTCACTTCGAGCTCGAGCTCGTTAAAGCAGAGCAACGGCTCAAACGCTTGATCCTGAGCGATGCGGTTGGCAAGCGACGTGGACATTAAGATCTTGTAGGCGCTGTAATGTTGCAGCTGCGTAATTGCATCGCCCACGGTGCGGGCGTATCCGGGGGCGTCGGGCGCATCGGCACTCATGCGCACGACGCCGTTGAGGCCCTCAAAACGGATGACCTCGCCCGATTGCTCAAGGTAGGGAGCAAGGCGCTGCAGCATGCCGGGCGTCATCGCCAAATCGCGAATCACGTGTCCCTCAAGTTCGACATAGCCACCCGCGAGGCAGACGATGCCGGTCCAGGGCAGCTCGAGCAGCTTTGGATGGATGCAGCTCAGCGTGCGCCCTGTGCAGATAAACGCCATATTGCCCTTGGCGACAAAATCACGGATGGCTTGCGAGACCGCTTCATTGGGATAGGGGGAGAGGTCTCGCTCGCTCTCGGGAAGCTCTTGTGCCACTCGAGGGTCTTGCCAGGCGAGTGTTCCGTCGATATCGAAGAAGCAGATATCGCCGCGCTTATGGGCTGCGCTGGCGGCGGGGGAGGCCGAGGTGGTGGGCACAAATCCCGGCTCGAGGCCCATGATCTGGTCAAAATGCTCTTTAACGCGGGGAACGGAGATGCCGATGATCACCTGGGCGGTCTTGCCCGTAATGATGAGACCCTTGGCGCCCGCCGCGACAAACGCCGCGTTATCTGCAACGATGGAAGGGTCTGCGACCTCGACGCGCAGGCGCGTGGCGCAGTTGGTTGCGCCCACGATATTGCCAACGCCACCTAAAAGCTGAATTACCCGCTCAGCGAGGACGTGATCTTGATCGGATTGAATACTGACCTCGCCATTGGGAGATTGCTCTTTGGCAAAGCCGCTTCCGGTTAAACGATCGATTGCCGCGCGATTGGAGACATGATCCTCGCGGCCCGGCGTCTTAAGGTCATAGACCAAGATGAGTGCTCGAAAACTAACAAAAAAGATGAGGCTAAAGGCAAGACCGATACCGAGCGCCAAAAGGTAGGAGCCGGCATGCATTCGCATGAGTGGGATGAAGTTGAAGGCCGTCATTTCCATGAGACCGCCCGAGAAGATGCCGACGATGCCAAAGAAGTTCATGGTCATGGCAAGGCAGGAGGATAGGACGGCGTAGAGCAAAAAGAGTCCGGGATAGGTGAACATAAAGAGAAACTCGAGCGGC
>URWM01000109.1 GCA_900551655.1 uncultured Collinsella sp. | reverse complement strand
AACCCGCGACCCCAACCTTGGCAAGGTTGTGCTCTACCAACTGAGCCATGTCCGCATATGTAAAACAAAACGGGCGCCGGAGCGCCCGGATGTTGCCTGGAGGCGAAGCCCGGATTCGAACCGGGGGTAAAGGCTTTGCAGGCCTCTGCCTTACCACTTGGCCACTTCGCCGAAAAAGGACCGCCTAAACGGTCCGGAAATGCAATGGAGCGGACAACGGGGCTCGAACCCGCGACCCCAACCTTGGCAAGGTTGTGCTCTACCAACTGAGCCATGTCCGCTTGCGGGTTATTAATTTACGCGAGTTGTCCAAAAGACGCAAGTACTTTTTTCAAAAAACTTGTCTGCCGCATGTTCTTAGTAGCTAAACGCGCTAAAGCGATTGGCTAGGCACACGATTCCAGCGCTCCGCTAAACAGCTTCACCATCTGCACGCGCGTGCCGGCGCCGTCCGTACGACGAGCAACCTCCACGTTATCGACGAGCATACGCATAAGCTTGATGCCACGGCCACGCTCCTCAGATGCGACCGGTTCGCTCGTTTCATCGATAGAATAGCCGACACCTCGATCAAGCACCTCAACCACAACGCGATCGCCATAGGCCTGAACCGTCAGGACGCACCCGATACCGCCCGCATGGTCATAGGCATTACCCAGCGCCTCCCCCGACGCCAATGCGACATCGTAGCGCTCGTCACGGCGCAACGGAAGCGATTCAAGGAGTTCGGCGATGCGATGTCGGTAGTATGGAAGATTCTCGATACCCTGACGGACCTCGACGCTCTTACTCCAGCGAGGCAGCTCCCCCACCGGAATGGCGGGAATAGACTCCCGTGCCGGCCCCGCGACATGAAGGATATCGACAAGACGAGCAATCTCCAAAAAGCGAACAACTTCACCTGATGCATTGACGAGCGAAAGCAGGCCTTCTCGCCTCATGAGCTCACGAGCGCGCGTAAGCAGGAATGCCAAGCCCGTCGAATCGATAAAGCTAACAGTCTGACAGTTGATGACGACACGACGCACGCCCCGGTCGATCAAATTATCCAACCGTCGGCGCAGCACGGGCACCGAGGCGATGTCGATATCGCCCGGTGGCGTCAAAACCGCTATGTCATTCCACTCATTCATACGACCATGGTTCCCCAAAAGTGCTCGCTCGATGCACACGTTTCTTCAACCGTAGGGATTTTGCCCGTCCAACGTCGCCGCCTACGATCGACCCCGTAAAAACTCAAGGGAGACCAGCGCGATGTCATCGTCCAGCGCCGACTCGGTAAAGCGGTCAAGCTCGCCCAAGACCTTACCGCAGATTCCCGATACGCCCTCACTCGAAACAGAGAGCAAAAGGTCACGAAGGCGCTGCTCGCCAAAGAAAGCACCCGAGCGATCGCGTGCTTCGATCGTTCCGTCGGTATACATAAATAGCATGTCACCAGGAGCGAATGTAAACACGCCCGTCTCGTAGACCATGCTCTCAAAGGCACCGATCACGCCCGATTGGCACCCAAGGAGCTCCACTTCTCCCCCTCGGGTTTCTCCGCAGCCAAGCGGCGTCGACGACGGCCTAATGACCATAGTGGGAGGATGTCCCGCCGAGCAATAGGTAGCGCGGCCCGCCTTAAGATCGATCTTGGCGATAAACGCCGTCACAAACGTCTCGACCCTCGAAAAGCCCATGAGCATGCTATTGAGCGAGCGAGCCATACGGGCAGGCCCCGCACCCTCCCAGGCATAGGCCGTCAGCGCTGTCTTGACGAGAGCCGACATCGACGCCGCCTCGATTCCCTTGCCGGATACATCACCCAAAATCATAACGGCGCAATCGTCGGGAAGTCGGACAAGCGTATAGAAGTCACCGCCGACCAACGCAGAATTCGTTGCCGATAGGTATACCGAATCGGTTGCAATGCCCGGAACGTCACCAAGCGAATTTCTCATGCCAATCTGAAGCGTCTGAGCGATATGACGCTCCTCGCGCTTTTGAGATTCGCCTTCATAGATCAGCTCAAAGTCATGCGCCAGATGCACCAGGTAGTCGTATTCAAGGTCGTCAATTGGTTCTTGGCTGCCATCACGGAGCAGCAAAGCGCGCCTCGTCGGCCCCTTGGCAACGTCGGCGGGAACGATTGCATCGTTGTTCCGCTGACCGCCGCCCTCCGAGCGAACGCGTCCCGCCTCAAAGCCGGAATCGACATAGAGGCCCTGGCACGGCAGGCCATGAGCCCTCAACCATCCGCCCATAGGCATCGATTCGTCGACGCGGGTCAAGCGCACATGCTTAAGATCATCAGCACTCGCACCGCCCAGCACCGACTGCCCAAAACCATCGGAAGCAACCCCCAAACGCGCAGCCGGTGCGGTGGTGGAAAAGAAGAGCGACTCAGGGTCTCCCGGCAGCGCCACGCGACTGCCGCCCTCAAAATCGATGACATAGGTGTCAAGACTCGCGTCATATTCCACGGGGCAGAAATGACAATTGAGCACCGTGCAGATTTCCGTCGACACCGCTCGCGAAGCGGCAACGGGATCATCGAGATAGGTAAACAGTTCGTCGCGCAGCAAATTGAGTGAGCGGCCGAGCTCCGCCGTGCGGCGCGAACGTAAGCTCGACGCCATGCCGACAAGCTGAATAGACAGGTAATCGCAGATGACCTCGAGTACGTTAACGTCATAGGCAAGTGGCGCCTGGGGACGTTTCCAGCCAACTTCCAACACGCCAAGGACCTGCGTGCCGTAAAACACGGGAAGACAGATCTCGCTGCGATACGGGGGCATATCCTGCACGCGCAGCAAGTGCTTGGAACGATTGTCCAAATCCATGAACATGCCCGAAGCAACCCGGTCGCCCTCAAGGTCCTGCTGAATCGACAGGCGACAGGCACGCGACTCGCGAAGCACGTAGGTCGGAATGCCCGCGCCGTACGGCATAAACTCGGGCAGATAGCTGTCCTCAAGCTCCTTAGAAACACCGCGGAGCTTAAAGCCGCCACTCTCGGAAAAATAGATAGCCGCACCGGAGGCATCGAGCGTTCCAACGAGCTGATTCAAAACGGTATCGAGCAAGCTGGGGAGCTCATCGGAGCCCACAGTACTCATAATGACCGAAAGGGTGCCCGAAAGGCGTTTATTCGCCACCCTAAGCTCCGATAGCGCACGTTTGAGCTGACGATCGTGGGAATACTGCTCTTCGATGCTGTGAAGCGCCACAAGGACACGCGGTGCACGACGTCCAAAGATACGCGGAGGCGTAACGGAACCCGCGCGAACCAAGACGGGAATAAAAGACCCGTCGCTCAGCTTGAGCATCAGCTCGCTCTCGGAGCCATCGGTCTCAAACGGCAGACGATGTTCGGTCGCGCGCTCAAAGGCAGACGAGTACAGAACGTCTTTGACATCACCGCCGATGACGTCAGCGCGTTCCTCGCACATCAGGTCGAGCAAACGATTATTCACATGCAGAATGGTTCCGTCGAGCTCACAGATGATGACAGCATCGCTCGTGATCTCGACCAGTTGGGCAACGTCTGCCCACTCGTTGCGCTCAAGCGTTTCCATCGTGGACCTCACCGTCTATCGGTAACAAAAAAGCCTCCGAAGAGGCTTCTCAAATGCGATGGTGTCGGAGGCGGGACTTGAACCCGCATGACCAAAAAGCGGTCACTAGCACCTCAAGCTAGCGCGTCTGCCAATTCCGCCACTCCGACATGCTATGTTGTTGATTCGCGGTTCGTTTTGTTGGACCCGCGCGTTCAACGAGGAAGATAATAACCTATGATTCGAGAACTGTGCAAGCACTTTTTTCAAAAAAGTTTATGAATTTGTAAATGCGCAGGTAGATCCGTGTGTCCGGCTTCGTATCGGTGTTACCTCCCGGCGCGTCCTCGGGCATGAGCGATATTTTGCTGCGCACTTCGTGCTGCAAAATATCGCTCCCCCTGCGGAATGCGCCGGGAGGCAATACCGATACGGAGCCTGCAAATACGTACTTCAGGCACAGTTCTCAAACATGTTCTGGGGGCTGATACAAATTTGTTGGCTCGGCTTTGCCGAGCCCTTATATAAGGAGGCCGGAGCTAGAGCTCCGGCCTCACACAATTTCAAATTAGATTAAGTGAGCGATCAGGGAATCGCACCCCCCTGCAGTGGTAACACAGGGCCCGTGCTGGACTTAGTTTTCAGAACATTCCGCAGACCAGGAAACCCCCTTATCCGCAGCTCCGAAGGAGCAGGATAAGGGGGTTTCCATGGTCGAGGACGTTCTGAAAACTAAGTCCAGCACGGGCCCGGACAAACAACCTACTACAGGTCGATGTGCGATTCCTTGATCGGGAACGGCTCCGCGAAGTGGCACGCGCAGCAGTGACCAGGTGCAACTTCCTTAAACTCGGGAAGCTTCTCAGAGCAGATACCCTGAGCGATCGGGCAGCGCGTGTGGAAACGGCAGCCGGTCGGCGGATCCAGCGGCGACGGCGGATCGCCGGCGAGGATGATGCGCTTGCGGGTCTTCTGAATATCCGGATCGGGAACCGGCACGGCAGATAGCAGCGACTGCGTGTACGGATGGTGAGGCTCGCTATAGAGCGTCTTCCAGTCCGAAACCTCGACCATCTTACCCAGATACATAACGGCAACGCGATCGGAGATGTGCTGCACGACGGACAGGTCGTGGGCAATGAAGAGATAGGCCGTACCGAACTTGTCCTGAAGTTCCTTGAGCAGGTTCAGAACCTGGGCCTGAATGGAAACATCCAGAGCGGAAACGGGCTCGTCGCAGATGATCAGCTTGGGCTTCAGAGCGAACGCACGGGCGATGCCGACACGCTGACGCTGACCGCCGGAGAACTCATGAGGATAACGGTTGATGTGCTCGGGGTTCAGTCCGACAACGTCGAGAAGCTCGCGGACGCGCTCAATGCGCTCCTCCTTGGTGCCCACGCCGTGAATGGTCATGGGCTCGGAGACGATCTCACCGATGGTCATACGAGGGTTGAGCGAAGCATAAGGATCTTGGAAGATAAACTGCATCTCGCGACGCATGCCCTTGATCTCATGCTTGCTCATCTCGGCAACGTCTTTGCCCTGGAAGAACACCTTACCTGCCGTCGGCTTGGTCAGGCGCATGATGGTGCGGCCCGTGGTGGACTTACCGCAACCAGACTCGCCGACCAGGCCAAAGGTCTCGCCCGGATAAATCTCGAACGAAATGTCATTCACAGCAGAGACGACGCGCTTGGAAAAACGCTTGGCGAACATGCCGGACTCTGCGGGGAACTCCTTAGAAAGATGCTCGACCTTCAGCAGCGGAGTGCGCTCGTTATTGTCTGTCATTTACGCCTCGCCTCCCTTCTTGGAATCCTTGCGCGTGCGGGACGTCTCAGGGGCGTTCTTGAGGAACTCGGGGTCACCGGAATAATGGCACGCAGAATAGTGGCCGGACTCGGTGACAACGCGCTCGGGGCGCTGCTTGCGGCACTTGTCCGTCGCATAGGGGCAGCGAGGAGAGAAGACGCAGCCCTCGGGCAGGTTCATGAGCGAAGGCGGGTTGCCATGAATCGGCGTAAGCGGCTTCTTCTCATCGATGGCCTGCTCCGGGATGGAGCGGATAAGGCCCCAGGTGTAGGGGTGGCGGCTCTCGTAGAAGATTTCCTCAGCAGTACCGAACTCGACGGGACGGCCGGCGTACATAACCATAATCTTATCGGCCATATCGGCGACGACGCCCAGGTCATGGGTAATCATAATAATGGCGTTGCCGTTCTTCTCCTGCATCTCCTGCATGAGCTCGATAATCTGAGCCTGAATGGTAACATCCAGAGCCGTCGTGGGCTCGTCGGCAATCAGGATATCGGGATCGCAGGCAAGAGCCATAGCGATCATGACACGCTGACGCATACCTGTCTCTTATACACATCTCCGAGCCCACGAGA